>NZ_CABSJB010000016.1:0-59122 GCF_902477955.1 uncultured Turicimonas sp.
GTGAAACGCCTCCACGCCGATGATAGTGAGTTGTATTTCTTGCGAAAGTAGGTAGCCTCCGGGCTCAATTATTTAAAACAGACCCTCGAAGTCATTACGGCTCCGAGGGTTTAGTTTTTTCTGCCGAGAAATTATTTCATGCGTTCTCGCAGGATTTTTTGGATTTCTTGCTTTTCCGCGTCAATCTTGTACGGATTGGTTTTTGGACTTAAATCCTCTTTTTTCTTTTTTCCCAAGAAATAAGCAATTCTTTCAGCATTTGCGCCGGACGGATGAGGAATCTGCGGCAGCAAATTTTTTTCATATTCGGTTCCTTTCAGGACTTTCTGAAGATAGTTGCTTACCTTCGGACCAAGAGGCAAAAGGAGAGCTTCTGGAGCCTTTTCTATTTCTTCAATGGTTAATGGTGCAGCAAAGCTGAAAAGTGCGGATTTCGGCTTTATATCGCTGGCAAAATTCGTTTCTTTTCCGTCTTTGACGAGGAAGGTTGGATAACGTATAGCGGAGGTCAGATTTCCGAGCTCTACATGTTTATCGAATAGCTCAGAAGTTGATTCAATGCTAAGGTAGTCGGCTACTCCGACATGATCCATCATTGCCACTAAGTTTTTTCTCATAGCGCCGCTGAAACTTCCAATTGGCTTGCATTTCTTCTGAATTTCTTCATCGGATAAACCTAATCGGATAAGCCGTTTTGCTTCAATAAGCATATTTTCCATTTGTTGTTCGCCTGGCGTAATGCCGATGACGAATAATTTCGCTTTCGGATTTACGTAGTCAAATGGTGCATAGTAGATTCTCTGTTCACCACAATCTTTAACGAGAAGATCGTCTCTATCTTTAACATCGGTAAAGTTTGATATTGCTTCTTTGTATTGAGAAAAGAGAGATTGTGTCATCTGAGGTCCTTATATTTCTTGAAGATGAGATGATTTTTTCATCTCTAACGCCATTTTTTGACTCACTGCAAAATCCAGTGTTTTACGGGTGCAATTCACAATTTCCGAACAACCGTTGAGTAATAGTGGTTCGTTGGCATGAAGCGTTCTTCAATCTTGGCATCAGTGAGCATAATACCTTTACTGGTACATAGAGTTAGGGAAACAGGATTTTGGAAGATAACTGAAACTCAATTCCTTGAAGAACTAGTTTCTTAAACTAAGTTACGGAATCTAAATCTTCTATCCATCAACGCACATTTGCCAAGTCTAATCCTGGAGCCTCAGACTTCATGCTGCTAAGAGGAATGTTTAACGTTTAGAACTGTTCCTCCGTTAACTTAAGTCCGTTATGTCGAATTACGATTCGAGAAGAGTCACAAAAGATGAGTCGTTCGGGGAATAAGTTAAATAGTCAGGCAAAGAAACGCCCGTATTTTGCAGTGTCAACAAAAAACGCGCCATCGTCCCTCTCCATCAGAATTCTCATTCAGAATTAGATGCTGCTTCTGCGGTGTTTTTAAAAGATTGATAATGATCAATTCAATTTTTTTAACTATTCGCTCGGCGCTGTAAGTTCTCTCCTATATTTTCTTCGCTTCTTTTAAAAGAGTGTTTTCCTGGGATGGATTTTCTGACTTCTCGATTATTCTTATTAAGGCAAGTGAATAGTTGACAATGGCGCCTAAAGGCTGTCGAAGCTTATGTTCAATCGCTGTAAGAAACCCAATTGAAAGTTCAATTGCCTTCGAGTTTAGTAGGCTAATCCTATAAGGCGCATAATCACAATGCAAGAGCAGACTTTTCAATTTAACCAATTTTTGGATCTTTCTAGATGTAAGGTCATGGCTGCTTTTGCCATTTCCGGATCACCTTTTAAGATGGCTTCAAGAATCAAGCTATGTTCAGTGCTTCTAATCAAAGCATGTCTTGCCTTATCTGCTTTAAAAAACAACGAAACATTGTTCATGCCCTGTGACATTTGAAAACGTATGGCTTGAAGAGCCTGCATAAAAAAAACGATTATGAGAAGCTTGAGCTATGGTTTCATGAAACCTGATATCGGCTTCCCAAATTTCACCCGGAGAACTATTTGTTAGTTTTTCGACTTCTTCATAGGATTTTTGCAATTGTACGCAGTCCTTAGCATTCCTTCTTAGAGCAGCCTGAGCAGCCATTACTCCTTCAAAGGCCGCGCGGTATTCGTAGCATCTAAGCATGTCCTCTTGGGCGACTACGGGGCGAAAATCCATAAACCTCAAGGATTTATTCCGTGTCACAAAACTTCCAAGACCTTTCGTAGATTCTATGTAACCTTGCTCTCGCAAGGCCTGCAAAGCATTTCTAACAATTGGACGAGACACTCCATAGATGGAAACGAGCTCATTTTCAGCCGGAAGTTTTGATCCCTCCGGATAGAAGCCGCTTTCAATCTTTTGAAATAAATCTTCAAAAACAGTGGAACCGAGAGTTTTATGAAGGTTTTGGATCATTTCTATTGAATCTATTCTTTGCAAATTATCAATGATCGAGAGTGTAAGTCCTAAATGAAGATTCGCAAGGTGCTGAAGGCGTGACCTCTAAAGAACATTCGTTTAGATCCATTAAGACCGCATAGACTGTTGAGAGGCGTTTTCCTACTGGATCCTTTTGATCTTCATGGCTGCAAATGGAATCTGGATAGTTTTTGTGATCGGATAAGAACACTTTGAGTTTTTCTTTGGTTAAGGGGTAGCTTGAATTCATTGCTAATCTTTGAAGGCGATTAAGTCGGACGAAGGTATCGCACAAATCACGTTTGAAAGAGTCTTGTCCTTGGAACAAAGGAGACAAATAGTGATTGGTATGACACATTAAAGATTGGGTTGGCATGAGCACATCAAAGTTGTAAGGAGTGAATTCAACGTTCATAAGGAAACCTTCACCAGAACCAATGGCGAAGTTTCCACAACCCGCTCTTTGCGGATGAGCAACACAATCTAAAGCGTTACTTATGGTTGTTTGAGACAGGATAGCGCGGTACATGACATGAAGAGGAACGCCTAAGGTACCCTCTCCGATACTCAACGCATTTAGACAAACTCCGATGCCAGAACTATTTAACCCTTTTCCGCCAATAATTCCAGCTTCTGCACAGATAAGAAGAGAGGGTCCTTGATCCGGATGAATCTCTAAGATTATTGTCGTTTCATTTGCCTCTTTTAGCCAGTCCCAGGTTTGACCGAGATAAGTATGCGCATTTTCGGTTTGTTCTGGTAATGCGCCAATGGAAGAACAGCCATTTGGCATAGCAAAAATAATCTCACTTCTGCAGTTGAGAGTTAAGATATCTTCAAAAGACTTATTGCTTCCTTTTGCAATGCCCCTCATCTCGGTTAAAGCTTGTGGTAAATAATTTTGTATATGAGGAACATATTGGAGGGCTGCTGACTTAGCCTTTTCCCAAGAAATGCCATATGAAGCAAACATTTTTTTGTAGAACTCAATGTTTTTACAAATGTACGACGATGCGAGCTCTCCATATTGGAAGCCTCTTTGCTCTGCTGACCCAGAAATTTGAAAGTGAGGATGTAATTCTAATGACATGAGTTTCTCCGCTTAAAGAATCATTTGCATTTCTCTTCCGAAGCTGTACTTAGAAAATTTAGAAAAAGACAAATCTGCTGTTACGAGAAAAATGCGATGTTTAATACTATTTTTATGGAGAGCTCTCTTTTATGTCAATAGTTGTTGTCATATCAATATGACAACTATTAACATATAAAAAATGTATTCATAGACTCCGAGGTGGAATTTGACTTTTACTTCATCCCAAGGAGAAAAAATGAATCACTGCAAAAGAGACTCAGTAGCTGAATTATTCAAAAAGACATTCGCAAAGGAAGAGTCAGCTGTTTTTGCTTTTCTTGAAACTATTGTCAACATGGAAAGCGGAAGCCGAAATAAAAAAGATGTTGACTGTTTGGGTAATTTTCTTGCTGAAACCTGCGAAAGAATGGGAGCGGACATAGTAGTAAGACATCATGAAACTCTTGGCAACCCTATTAGTGCATGTTTTAACTGCGAACCAGAGTCAAATGAGAAGCGAATTCTTTTAGTCTGTCACCGCGATACGGTCTTCCCACACGGAACTGTTGCGGTACGTCCATTCTCAGAGGATGCAAACAATGTTTATGGGCCCGGTTGTGCGGACATGAAAGGCGGAATCACAAACGGAATTTTTGTGATTAAGGCGCTATCTGAGCTGAAACATACTCTACCCAAGATTCCGATTGAGATCGTTTTTACTTCTGACGAGGAGATTGGATCCGAGGCTTCCCAGCCATTTGTTGCAGAAAGAGCAAAGAACGCAATTGCAGCTTTTTTTCTCGAACCTGCGCGTGCAGACGGTTCTGTAGTTATCGGAAGGAACGGAGGAGATCTTATTTCGATTAAGGTAAAAGGACGTTCTTCTCATGCTGGAAATGCATATTCAGAAGGAAGATCTGCAATTCATGCACTTGCAAAAGTAATTGCGGAGATTTCGAGCCTTGAAAACGAAGAGCAAGGATACAGCGTCAACGTAGGAGAAATAGAGGGCGGAGAAGGTGCGATCATAGTTGCGCCAGAGGCTAGTGCAAAGATATATACACGTTTTTCCTCCATTGAGCAGAGGGAATATCTCTTAAGCCAAATCAGGAAAGCGTGCGAAAAGAACTCTAGAGATGGGATCACGGTGGTTTGCGATGAACCAATTGGGTTCTTGCCTTTTTTAGTTAATGAAAGCAATACCAAACTCTTTGATATTGTTAAAGAAAGCGGAGATGCACTTGGATGGGAGGTTAAAGGTCTTGAAGTAAGAGGAGCAGCTGATGCGGGGATTACTTCTTGCATGAACATTCCGACTATCTGCGGCATGGGGCCTGTAGGAGGAAATCTGCACACAGATAGAGAATACGCAGTGAAGGATAGTTTTTCACAAAGGCAAGAATTGCTGGCTTTGTCTGTTGTCAGAGCATTTCAAGAATTATCGCCTAGGAAATAAGGAGAACCTCAATGACAAGCCAAATGATATTTGCACAATGTGTGATGGGAATCGTTCTCCTGCTAATGATTTCTGGAAAAACACCTCTTTATTTAACTGCTATTTTGGGATCAGCGTTGGTGGCTATCATCGCAGGTTTCCCTCTTGCAGGAAGTGAACCAATTACTGTTGCTAAACTAGTAAGCAGCGGACTAATTGGAGTGATTGCAGATATGACCGGTGTGCTGATGTTCATCGGAGTTCTTGAAGCAACAGGTTTTCTGGCAGCAATAGTCCGTTCAGTAATTCGTTTTGGAACCCGGTTAGGAGGTGGCCCAGGGGTGATATGTGCTGGCTCTGTCGCAGCCGGTATTATCGGAATGCTTACGGGTTATGCTCCACCCATTGTTACCGGCGCCATTGCTTGTCCAGCTGCCGTTAAAATGGGAATGGATCCAAATCGAGCTGCAGGTGCGCAAGGCCACGCTGGCATTTTAGGTAACTTCGGTGGTTTTACACATCCTACTCAAGTAGCAATAATAGGCTCAGCAGGAATTGGATTTGGTTTAATTAATATCGCTGGAGCAATCACAGCGTTATCTGTTATTAGTTTTGCCTTCTTCCGAAATTACATGAAAATGAAGAAGGAAGGAAAACTGCTGACGCCCGAGCAAGCGCAAAAGATTCTTCAAAGCATGGAAAAAGAAGACACTAATAACATCTCTTCATGGAAGGCTTTCTTTCCTTTCTTGCTTATGATGATTGGCTTTGCTGTGGGACTTCCGGTTTTTATAGTGGGTATTACATGCGGGCTGATTACTATCTTAATGGCCCGAGTTAATCCTGCAAAAGGGGAGGCTCAGATGATAGATGGTCTTAAGAGAATGTCCATTCCTCTCGTGGCTACAATCGGATTCGTATTTATGGGCTCTGTCATCAAAGCCATAGGACTGACGGAAACCATTAATACGGCTTTAAAACCAGTCTTAGATTTTTCGCCTATTTTGATTATGATTCTGGTCTCTTGTATTGCCGGGTTGATAACTCAATCATATTCAGCTTCGGGCGCCCTAACGATCCCGCTTCTTCCCGTCATTATCGGTGCCGGCGTAACACCTTTGGCTGCAGCGATTGCTGCCTGTGGTCCTGCAGCAATATTTCAACATTTTTTAACCGGAGGTCCGGTCGCAAATTTACCGACTCTTATACCGGTTACACCTGGCTCGACTTTGAAGGAGGCTAATCTATTTCAAAGGCCTAATCATATATTTGGTTTGATAGTGTGTACGGTAGTTGCATACATGGCAAATTATCTAATTGCCTAATTTTTTGCTGAAAGCATTTAATACCGCCGAAAGTGTTATTTAAAGCGCCTTTGGCGGTTTTTTGTGGTTAACTTGTTGAAATTATTATTTATTTTTTTGTTTGCATATAGGTATGCTCGCCGTTTTCCTTACTATATTTCTGTGAGAGTAAGATGATCAATAATCGAGTTAGATGCGACAGACCGTATAACAGTATGCTGGGAAAAGCAATCTTTATTGGCGGATTTTCGTAAAGATAGAAAGTTATGAGTCCTAGTTTTCTCTCTAAGATATGGCTATGTAACATTCTGCCCTCATATTCGAGGAAGCTCCTATTTAGAAGAACACTGTATCCTGAGACTTCTCTTCCTAGGCATGAATCACGGCGCCTTAACCTTTTTTCGAAACGCCAGGGGTGTCAAGCCGGTTTTCTCGCGGAATTTTTTAATGAAATAACTCGAAGACTGAAAACCTGTGCGCATACTGATCTGATCAACGGACAGCGGCGATGTTTTTAAAAGTATCGTGGCCTTCTCAATTCTTAATTCTTCTAAATACTGAAAAATCGTTCTTCCGGCAATGAGTTTAAAAAGGCGACAACACTCGGATTGGCTTTTGTGAACAGCTTCGGAAATTTCCTCGAGAGTTATTTTTTCTGAATAGTGCTCGTTGATGTAGGTGATGATGCTGCAAACTGCTTTTTCCTGCAAACGATTGCCATCAGCGGCCTTATCTTCATTTGAATGAGAAAGAAGTTCAAGCCACATAGCGGTTAATAAGTTCACAATCTTGTATTCGTATCCGAATTCTTTGCCTTCCGTGAGTTCGGCAATCCTAAGCGTATTATCTAAAATCTCTTTTTGCCACAAAGTTTCCGGATTAAGTCTGTAGCCGTCCAAAAACAAAGTGCTGAGAAATGGACGTACGTACTTCTTCTCAAAGATACTTCCACTGAAAAGACTTAGAAGCATTGGAGAAAAATCTAAGCAGTAATAGGCAGATCGCCATCCTTCGCTCAAAGAGCGGCTCATGTGAAGCAGTCCGCTGTTGACAAATAGTCCTTCTCCTTCTTTTAAATGATGGCGTACTCGACCCACTGTGATTTCTACTTCTCCTTCCGAGATCAAAAAAACTGTAGATCCTCATGCCAGTGCCAACTAATCATTCCACCGACCATGCGTCGAAAGTCGGCCCATTCCACTTCCATCGGAAAGGAGGCAGAGCCGTGGGGCATAAGTTCTCTTAAGGATGCATCAATATTAAATTTTTCTGCATGAAGCATGATTTTTATTTTCCATAAGATAGTTATATTTTTAGTCAATATTTTATTACAAATAGAGGCTGTTTAAGATTATTGTTATATATGAGTTCAGTGTTGTTCCTCTCTTAACTCAACTAATACCCAAAACTACCCAAGGAGAACCTCATGAATAACTCTATCAATCCGGAATTAGAAGCCGGCTCGCTAGTCTCGAGTTCCAGCTCAAATATCCAAAACATTAAACGTATGGCAAGCGGCTATATTTCTTTATTTGCCGCGCTTGTTTTCTTCTCAGGAGCTCTTCACGGAATACAGTCCGGTTGGGGAGCATTAGACTTCGCGAACATCGTCGGACACTTCGGCACAATGGGAGATCTCGGCGTTAACTTCAAGGGAAAAGGCGGTTTCGGAGCGCAGGATGGATTTCTTTTTGCGCTTGGTATCGTGCCTGGCATGATGCTGGCGTTAGGAATCATTAACGTTGTTGACCATCTGCACGGCTTAGAAGCCGCTCGTAAGCTCTTAACTCCAATTCTTAAACCAATTATGGGTATCCCGGGAGTCGCAGCTTTGGCACTTATTTGCAGCCTGCAAACCACAGACGGGGGTGCTGCAATGACCAGAGACTTAGTTGAATCCGGGCACCTCACGGATAGAGAAAGAGCAATTTTTGTAGCCTTCCAGTTCTCGGCAGGCTCTACGGTTGATAACTATCTATCAACGGGAAGTGCGCTTTTTGCATTCCTTACGCTTCCAATCGGAGTTCCATTTGTCTTTCTTTTCATCTTCAAGGTGTTCGGTGCCAACTTAATGCGCATTTACTTGAAACGTTTTTCGGATGAACAAATTAAGAACTAACGCTAAACCCAATAAAGGAAAACAAAATGTCTGCTTCTTCACAAATTATTCAAAAAAAGACTATCGCTGATGTTTTCGTAGAAGGCGCACTTAAAGGCTGGAATATCGGCGTTAAAAGCACCGTGCCAAACGTACTTATGGCATTTGCCGTCATTGCCGTCCTCAAAATTACCGGCTTTCTTGACCTTGTTGCCGTTGTTTTTGATCCGGTCATGGCCGTTTTCTCTCTTCCGGGAGTTGCGATCACGGTCCTTATCGGAGCTTGGCTTTCCATGGGAGGCGGGGTCGGCATTGCCGCCAGTCTCTATGCTCAAGGTCTTTTGACAGGCGAGCAGGTCACGATCCTTATTCCGGCAATTTTCCTTATGGGTGCCCAGCTCCAATACTGGGGACGCGTCCTGGGAACTTCCGGCGTTCAGGCTAAGTTCTACAAAGTTTATTTTGCCATTTCAATTTTGAATTCGATTATCTGCATGTTCATTATGCAGTTCATCGTTTAAGGAGACCAACATCATGACTAAACCACTTCTTGATATTTATGCAGATCTTCATAGTATTGCGGAACCGGCATGGAACGAACACAAAACAGCAGCTTATATTGCTAATTACCTAAAGTCACTTCCGGGGTTTGAAGTTCAGACCGGTTTAGCCGGAGGAACAGGAGTTGTTGCTGTGATGAAAGGCAAAATGCCCGGAGAGAAAGTTGGATTTAGAGCTGACATCGATGCTCTTCTGTTTAACAAAGACGGAAAGACCACTGCTATTCACGCATGCGGCCATGACTCTCATGCTTCGATGCTTCTTGCCTTTGCTGACCAAATAAGTAAAACCGGAATCAATCGAGGAGAATTGAAGCTCATTTTCCAGCCGGCAGAAGAAGTTGATACCGGTTCACGCGCTGTCATTAAAGATAAAGTAGTCGACGATTTGGACTGGCTCTTTGCCATGCACTTGAGGCCCGTTCAAGAGTTAAAACCGAATGAATGTTGTCCACTTTTGCAGCACGGCTCTAATTACATCATGGAGGCGGTTATTCACGGAAAAGGCGCCCACGCAGGCAGACCCCATCTTGCAGTTAATACAGCCGAAATCGCTGTCCAGATAATCAATGCAGTTAATTCGCTTCGAGAAGATCCCAGCATTCAGCATAGCGCTAAGGTTACAAAGATTGTAGCCGGAGGAAAGTCTTTGAATACTATTCCTGACTCTTGTGAGATTGCATTTGACTTGAGAGCGCAGACTAATGAAATCATGCGCAGCCTCATTAGTAAGATAACTTCAATTATTGAAGAAGTTCCTAAGCTCTACGGAGGCTCTTCAGAGATCAAAGCTCCAGAGGGAGTTCCGGCTGCAGAAATTGATGAAGATGCAATCAGGGTAGCCAAGAATGCTTTAGTAAAAGTAGTAGGAGCTGAAAATATCGTGGATAAGCTCGTTTCTCCTGGGGCAGATGACTTCCACTTTTACAAACTTCACAAGCCGACTCTCAAGGCCGCTTATATGGGAATCGGCTGCGGATTAACTCCGGGCCTTCATGATCCCGAAATGCACTTTGATCAAGAAGCTTTATATAAGGGCCCGAAGATTTACCAGGAAATCGTCAATCAGCTTCTTATGTAGAAAGAAAGGACAGAGCTATGAAACTCATCCATAAAAACAAGCGACTTAGTGAATCCTGCGGAGTGGATAAGATTTTTGATATGAAAGCTGCGGAAGAATCTCTCAGCTTTCACAGCTCTATTCCCGGCTATCGGCAAACTAATCTTGTGGAATTAAAGGGACTTGCGAAGAAGTTAGGAATCGGTGCTTTGTACGTTAAGGACGAGAGCACTCGGTTTAAGCTTAATTCGTTCAAAGGTCTCGGAGGAAGCCGCTGTGTTGCCCAATACATGAGTCAATACTTAGGAATGGCCTCTGAGAAGCTTAATTTCGTTAAGCTCTGCGAAGCTAGCGCAAAGGTTCCTAATACTCTTACATTCTGCTCAGCTACCGACGGCAACCACGGCCACGGAATTGCATGGGCCTGCAAAGAGATGGGGCAAAGATGCGTGATTTTCCTGCCTGCCGGAAGTACTGAAGAAAGAATCCGTACGATTCAAAATCTTGGTGCGGAAACATTTGTAACCGATAAAAACTACGACGGTACTTACGAAATTGCAAAAGCCGCTGCTGAGAAAAACGGTTGGGTCTTCGTTCAGGACACTGACAACGGAGAGAAATCAGAAACGGTTGCAATCATTATGAAAGGCTATCTCACGCTGGCACTGGAAACTCTAAGGCAGCTTGGAGACAATGTTCCGACCCACATCTTTCTTCAAGCGGGCTGCGGTTCTTTTGCCGGAGCTATGGTCGCTTTCTTCTGCAACTTCTACAAGGACAAAGCACCCAAAATCCTCATTGCTGAGGCTGATAATGCAGCCTGCGTCTTTAAGACTGCTGAGAAAGACAACGGCGAACTGCAAGTGGTTGAAGGAGATCTGCGCACGATTATGGCCGGACTTTCGTGCGGGGTGCCGTGCAGACTCGGCTGGGGTATTCTTGAGCAGCATGCTGAGTGGTTTGCCGCGCTTCCGGATTATTTAGCGGCAGAAGCTATGCGTACCCTTGCTAGGCCAATTGACGGTGATAAGCCTATCGTTGCCGGAGAGAGCGGTGCAGCAGGAGTTGCGGCTCTCATTGAAATAATGACGGATCCTCGTTTTGTAAAACATCGTCAAGCGATGGGGCTTGATGAGAATGCAAAGGTGCTGTGCATTTCGACTGAAGGCGACACCGATAAGGCTAATTATCAAAGAATCATGGAAGGAGCATATCCAAGGCAAGAGGTGTAAACAACTTCAAAACTGAAAGTAGAGAGAAACCATTATCGGGAAGCATACTTCTGATAGGATTCAGGAAAATGCTTCTCGTTTTTTCTTTTGAATTTGCCTCAATCGTTCAAATTCTACGTATCTGGGCATGGCAGAGTCCGCAAAAAGTGCGGACCTTGTTAATCAGGCGTGTGAGATGGCCTTGGGTTTGCTTGAAGTGGCTTAACAGCATACCGGCTGTACCAACCTTTCAAGAAGGTGCAGCCGGAAATTGGAGATTGGACTTCAATCAGGAGCCGAAGAGAGACACTACAAAGGTTATTGATTAGGCGTCTTTCTGCCGTCTTCTAGTTCGACCACATTCTTACCGCTCGTAATTTCGACATCCGCCCAGTGGTAGACGGCATCCGTTTCGCTTACTTTACCCAGCGAACATTAAACGGACAGAACCGCGGTAGGATAAGAGATTACTTGGGCATTTGTTTTACCGGTGAGCTAAGTCCTTATATTGGCTGGAGATAGAAAGCGACTAAAGGATTAATGAGAAGAAGGCCTGTCGCAGGACGCTCAAATTGATGGCCCTGTTTTTCCCGAAGGAAATTGATTTTAAAAATGATATTTCTTACGAAGCGCTTCAAAAGCTATGTGGGACGGAATGCCTTTTCCTTCCAAGATCTGTTTGTAGCCTTTTTCGAGTGCGGAATTAAGTTGGGCTGCAGATAGATTGCTTACATCCAGAAGCTGTTTCGATTTTAAATCCAACGGAGAGTTGTAATGGCGATCCTTGCGATTGGAGTGTCGGAGGGAGTCTTTTATCTCAACTACCTTTCTCTCGCATAGGTTAGGCATGTTTTTCAGTCCTATTCTTTCTTCAATTAATTTAATAAGTGCGTCTTATGATCTCTACGTCAACTCCGAAAATATTTAGATTTCAGAGCGTTAGCAAAGAATTTTAATTGTACAAAACTTGCCTTCTCCAACTGAAGCTTTATGTTCTTTTTATAATTATGGGAAACTTTGAGGATCTCAGTGAAACAATGACGGAAAAACTTCCGGATAGATTATCTCTAGGAACATCTTCTTTTGCCGCGCACCTGAAAGAAGGCCAGATTTACGTAGATAAGACTGACACGTATGTAAATTGGCTTCAAGGAGAGGTAAATTTTTCTTAACGCGGCCTAGAAGATTCGGGACGTCCTCTATAGTGACGTCAGACGAGTTGCTCTTGTGTTCAGTATGGAAAAGCGAGAATTTGTTGAATGGCAAGAGCTTTAAGTTTAAAGGTTGTGGACTATCGAATCTCTCCGCCTGTTTGAGGCGTGGCCGAGGACGAAAAGTTTTGTGACACAGGAAAAATCTCTATTCCAAAATCTTTTTTACTGCCGTAAAGTAGCGAAAACAATTTCCTCAGCAACGTTTCATTGATCTTGAATTTAATTCCCATATTTTTAAGGCCAGAAATAAATATTCTGTGGGAGGAGTGTTCTCTTACCGGCTTACTAATGCCTGGTAATTCGAAAGAATAGAGTAGGGCTCCGCTGGCGAAGAACCCCCTACAGTACTATTGACTGTCTTAAGGTTGAAGCAGTTGCATCTATTTTGTTTTACAGCAGGATATAGCGAATTTGAATAACGTAAGTGCTCTTGTTGTACGTTGTGTGACCAAAAGTTGATTGAAGGTAGAAAGACAATTTCTGCGCATTCAGCTTTAAAACGTTTAATCATTTTTCCGCAGGCTTTCGGACTGACTTAAAGAAAAATTTCCTTTGGTTGTTCCTCTAAGAAAATTCATTAGCCGACAGATAACAAGCCAAGAACTGACCGGCAAAAATCTTTTCGAGTTCTCAGAAAATCAATGAGAAGGATACAGCTGTAGGACATTCCATAAAAACTAAAGCAAGCGGGAAAATTTATCCATATCCAATTAGTAAAGGAGAGATTCATGAGTCTAGTAGAACTTAGACAGGCATTTGAGCCGTACAGAAAGCCAATGTTGATGGTCCTTCCGGATCCGGCCGGAGGATACTTCATAGCTGTGATGTCCAAGTTGCAATTCTGTGATCTCAAGTACGCTGAGGATCCATATCTCGGGCCTTCCGTTTCGTTGTGGAGGGCAGATGAAAATGGGGAGTACTCTCGTATGTTTGTCTGGGCTTGTTGCTTAGACTTCATGGATATGATTGATGATTCAATTGAGACCTATATCGCTGAGGTGGCTTCCCGAAAAGGTTTCACAGTTGAATTTTTCTCTGACGCCGATAGCGTGATCGATGCGAAGTTGCCGACGTACTTCGAGGATCCTACCTACAGTGGCTTTGATCTGTTTGTTTTTCGAAAACAGATTCTTGAATATGAAGACTCTTTTCCGTTATCTGCCGAATCTCACAAAAAACTTGAAGAAGCTATCAAAGAGCTGAGGAAAAGAAATGTCCCGGGCCATATGCCGTGTCCTTGATCTGGCCGGAATACAACGGATTGGATAACTCAAGTTTGGTTAAGAGGAAGTTTTAGAGAGGTAAGGGAAAGAAACAGGCAGAGTTTTTAAGCTCTGCCCGTAGCTCAATTTTTAGAAAAATCCCGGAGTGATGCCAAGCCACTTGAAGTAAGTAGCGCCGGCCAATAAAAGTCCTGCCCAGTACAGCAGAGACATTACAAAACCGTAATAGAACGATTCGCCCATGGTGTATTTGTTTGTGCCGTACAGCATGGCGTTTGGTTTTGCATTGAATGGCAGGCTCCAGCATACGTTGATGCAAAGAGCAACTGGAATGGCCAAGGATAAGATGTCAATCTTCAGCTCTTGTGCAATGCCGATAACGATAGGCATGAAAATGATCGTGCGCATATTCTTGCTTTGGAAAATAAAGTGGCTGGCAATAAATATGCCGGTCAAAAGAGCATAAAGTGAGAAATAGCTCATGGAAGCAAGACCGAGCGTGTCCATCATGGCCTTGGTCAGCGTGTCCATTAACTTCGTTGTAGTTAAGCCTGCACCGAGAGCGTACGCACCTGCCGAGAAAATCATCAGATGCCAAGGAACATCAACGTCATTCCAATTTAAGAGTTTGAATTGAGGAGTGAGCATAATGACCGCGCCTGCCATGGCAACGACGGTGGCATTAAGACCGTGAATTTTATCGGTAGCCCACACTAAAAGCACTAATCCGAAAACAATGATGGCTTTGAGCTCATTGAGTTTAACCGGACCTAGATCCTCGTAGGCCTTCTTAAGAGATTCCATCCCGCCTTCAAGTTTAGGAAGAGTATCTTCTTTCGAGACCGGAAAGATGAATCTCATGCCGAGAGCATAACCGATGATTCCAAAACCGATGACCAAAGGAAGGCCGGCCATCAACCAATCAAAGTAATAAATTGTGCAGCCGGCACCGGCTAAGAGTGCAATTGCAAGCAAGTTGGCGCCCGAGCCAGTCATAAAGGCATTGCAGCTGGCGTTAATCATAACCAGGTTGTACAGCACCAAGTTTCTGGAGAAATTATTGGTCTTATCGGTGCCCGGTGCTCCGTAAACGGCAGAAATCACCATGAACAGCGGCATCATCAAAGCGGCTTTAGCAGCGGTCGCATTAATGAAAGCTGCCAAGATTACATTGATCCCTAGAAATGTCAGAAATATGGCAGAAGCATTTTTACCGAATCGAAGAATCAACCACAAAGCGACTCTCTTGACGAGCTGAGTCTTCACTAAGGCACTAGCCAAAATGAATGCCGCAACGTTCAGCCAAATAACCGGATCGCCCAAAGTTGCCATTGCCGGCTTCGCTTTGAGTATTCCGGTTAGAACCAGTCCGCAAATCAAGATCATGGAGGTGACATAGTTTGGAACCGTTTCGCTAATCCAGAGAAACAACGATGTCGCAAAGAGAGCGAACATAATTTGCTGTTTGTCATTAAGGATTGGAATCGGAATGAAGTAAGCCAAAAGCACGTAGATGGCCGCGGCAATAGGCAGGCCCCAACTCTTAAAGAATTCACCGACTTTTGTTAATTGTTTCTTCGGAAGCTTATTCAAAGAATAAGCATTCAAATCCAGAGGATCAAAGTTTTGCTGGCTGGTATTTGTAGTCATATTCTTCAAGGCGGTATTTCACCGCCTCCCTTTTCAGTCCACCCTAAACACGGAAGGTTCAGACCATTCCAAGTACCTGTTTAGCGGCTTTAAGATAGTTAGTATTCGGAAGTTCAGAGATCCCTAAAGCTTCCGTAGCTGTCTTCATGCTTTCGTAGTTCTCGCTTTCGCAGCAGGCGGTTTCAACCATTGCGCCGTTGAACCATACCTTGGCGTATTCGCAGATAACGCCGTTAACGGAGAAGCCGAAGCGTTTCTTCTCGACCACAACTACAGCCAATTCGCTGTTCTTGCGGGCGATGTCTACGAATTCCTCAAGCGTGTATGTTTCCTGAGTAAGAGGAATTTCAACCTTCAAATGAGAGAGGATGACTTCCAGTTCTTCCTTTTTGACGGGGAAGCGGAACTTGCCGCGAGGTTGGAAGATTTCATAACCTTCCGGAGTTTCGCCGACCTTGGTCTTGATATCGAGCAAACCGTCACGGACTTTCACATTGGCATCATTGGTATTTCTTGACAAGAAATAGGTCTCAGCCGGCATAACGCGGGCTGCATAAAGAGTAGCTTTGCATTGCCACATGTGCTCCTGCACGCCTTTGATGATGTCTTTGCCAAAAACGCGGAACTCGGCTCTAGGAACGATCTTTGAAGCCTCTTCGGCACTAATTGCTTGATTCTTTTCATATGGATTGGCCATGACGTTCTCCTACTTGTCCCAAGTTGTGAAAGGATGTGCAACTAAGTTTGAGTTGAAATAGCGGGGATCGGAAGAGACCTCTTCGCCAAGCCAAGCCGGCTTTTCAAACGGTGTTTCTTCGGAAGGCAACTCAATCTCAGCCACAACTAAACCTTCGTTGACGCCATGGAATTCATCGATTTCCCAGGTCAAGCCATTTCCTGCAGGGATCTTGTAGCGGGTTTTTTCAATGATTGGCTTTTCGGCTAAATCGTCAAGCATCTTTACGCAATCGGCATGAGGAATGGGATATTCAAATTCAAGACGAGTGCAGCTGACGGTCAAACCCTTGATAGTGAGAAAAGCTTTGTCATCAATTGTGCGGATTCGGACGGTTCTTTCTTTTGCGCTGTTGAGATAGCCTTGACGGTAAAGAGTTCCGACGGCACCTTTCTTCCATTCATCGCCGATAACTAAAAATTTTCTTTCAATCTCTTTTGCCACTTTTGTCTCCTTAGAGTGTCCGTGAGTTACTAAGTTTGGATAGGAACATTGTGGATCCTCAGTAGCAAAAAGGAAAATTATTAATTCATATAAGACCTATAAGCTAATCTTATGAAATGGTAGCTAATCGGTTCCAGAAGTTTTGTTTTTTAACAATGAAATAAACTGAAAAGCTGCCGGAGATAAGTCTTGGTTTGGATTAATGCCTAGAAAATAGTCGGCCGTGACGCTAAAGTTCTTCACATGTACTTCTAATAGCTTTTCTTGCTTGATTTCTTCTTTAACAGCGACCAGCGGAAAAGCCGCCATTCCGATTCCGCTTTGGATTAAATGTTTTGAACTCTCAAGACTATTGACTTCAATCAATGGTGCTGACAAGAATTCAGATGCACCCACCGATCCGAACCATTCTTCTATCTTGGAACGCATTCTGCTGCCTCTTTGGCGCATAACCAAATAGTTTTTGCCGAACTCTTCCGGAGTAATGGCTTTTTTAAGAGCTGCAAGAGGAAAAGTAGGTGAGCACACGCAAACGTAAGGCTCTTTGGACAAAAGCTCCTGATGGCAGTTTTTGAGGCCTTCTACATGCCTTGATAAAGCCAAATCAGCCGCACCTTTCTCCACCAATTCCGTGACATGGGCCGAGTCTCCCATTTCTAACCGAATATTGATGAGAGGATACGTTTTGGAAAACTCAGCGATGATGTCGGGCAAGAAGTAGTTGCCCATGACAGCACTAGCTGCGATGGTCAGCTCTCCGGTCTGCAGTTGATTGAGATCGTTGAAGACACTTTCAATTTCTTTAAATATTCCGAATAGCCGTTGGGTGTGGTTAAAAAGAATTTTTCCTCTGGCAGTAAGGCGGATTTGGCGCTTGCCTCTGTCAAAAAGAGGGTTCTTTAAAGCGTGTTCGAGGCCTTGTATTTGTTGAGATACCGCTGGCTGGCTCAGGAATAATACTTTGGCGGCTTCGGTAAAACTTCCCAAACTAGCGACAACGTGGAATGTTTTCAGATGCTCCAAATTCATCCGAGAAATGCCGGGAGCCGATTTAGTCATTTGGTCATGACCTCATAGTTGGAAGACATAGAAACCGGACGCAGGTCTTGGGTATAAAACCAAGGAAAGAATGAGCGCGCATCTCAGTCTTTAGAATGATCGCTTCTGGTGGCGTTTCTAATTTTGCGTTTAATGTTCGGGCCGAGTCTTTCTAACGCATCAATAGTGTTGAATACGGTTGCTCTGCCTTTGAGAGAAAGCGTCCGGAACTTTTTAAGCAGAACGTCTTCTTCCACGCCGGGGATGTGGCGCTCATCAGCAATGATAAAAAGGATGTCGAAGCCGATGGCAAAAAGCCGCGGCATTCTGAAGATGCCGGGATCAGTTTCACCGGCCTCAAAACGCTGGTAAGTTTCGAGAGGAATACCGAGAAGCTGGGCAATCTGCAATTCCGTGTAGCCCAGCCTTTCTCTCTCGAAACGCAGTCGGTCTCCGATTTCTTTTTTCTGCTTGGTGCTGGTAAGCGCCATAAGAGTCTCTTAAACGTTAAATAAGAAGTTCATGACGTCGCCGTCCTGAACAACGTAGTCTTTACCTTCAACTCTTAATTTACCAGCTTCTTTGGCTCCATTTTCGCCTTTGAAGTTGATGTAATCGTTATAACTGATGGTTTGAGCACGGATAAACCCTCTTTCGAAGTCAGTGTGAATAACACCGGCTGCCTGAGGGGCGAGGTCGCCTATATGAATTGTCCAAGCTCTGACTTCTTTTTCACCGGCGGTGAAGTAAGTCTGGAGGCCCAGCAGCTGATAAGCGGCTCTAATGACTCGGTCTAAGCCCGGTTCATGCATGCCGAGGTCTTCCAAGAAAACCAGTTTGTCTTCTTCCGGAAGGTCGGAAATTTCCGCTTCAATCTTGGCGCAAACGGCAACGACGATGGAATTTTCTTTGGCGGCATGTTCTTGGACTTGGTCAAGAAGCGGATTGTTTTCAAAACCGCCTTCTTCGACGTTGGCAACGTACATAGTCGGCTTCATTGTCAGAAGGAAGAGAGGCTTAATGACTTCTTTTTCTTCCGGAGTAAGTTCTACGCTTCTCGCAGGCTGGTTTTCATTGAGAGCCGGCTGAAGTTTTTCCAAGACTTTAACGAGCTTCAAAGCTTCTTTATCGCCGCCGGAGCGAGCCTGCTTGGAGTATTTAGCTAATTGCTTTTCAACGGTGGCCAAATCAGCAAGAGCCAATTCCGTATTAATGACTTCGATGTCTTCGAGCGGGTTGACGTGGTTAGCAACGTGAGTGATGTTTTCATCTTCAAAGCATCTGACGATGTGCGCAATAGCGTCGCATTCACGAATGTTTGCCAAGAATTTGTTTCCTAAACCTTCGCCTTGGCTTGCACCGGCTACCAAGCCGGCGATATCAACAAATTCAACGGTTGCCGGAATGATTTTCTGAGGATGAACAATTTCAGCGAGCTTGGCAAGTCTCGGATCAGGAACTTCGACGATACCGACGTTTGGTTCGATCGTGCAGAACGGATAGTTTTCTGCGGCAATCCCTGCCTTTGTCAATGCATTAAAAAGAGTAGATTTGCCGACGTTAGGCAGCCCTACGATTCCACATTTCAAACCCATTTTTAGATTTCCTATTCTTTAAGCTTAATTTCTAATTTTTCCAATTCAGTTTCGTCGAAGACCTCTATGCCGTTCTGCATAAGAAGCCGAGCAGTACAACCCGTACCGTCGCGCAGCTTGCCCGAAAAAGTACCGTCATAGATTCGGTCTTTTCCGCAGGAAGGACTTTTAGACTTTAAAACTGCTATTTTTATCCCGTTATTTTGGCAGTATTTTAAGGTGCTCTCAGCCCCTAATAAAAACTGTTTACTAACATCCGTTCCGCTTTTGTTTAATACTTTGTCCGTATGCTCATCTATTTCCGCCGGGATTCGCGGAACAGGAAGGCCCCCAAGCATTTCGGGACAAAGTTTGTGGACTTCGAAATCTTTATTTTTGAGGAAACTCAGCAGTTCACGGCACGGTTTTCCCGCACCGTCATAGCGGACTTTGTCTCCCAGCAAGCAGGCGCTTACTAAAATTTTGGAGACGGTCATGAATTAATTTTTTGCAAGGCGTCTTCAGTTTTTCCCTCTGCAATCAGAGGAAGAAACTCAATGCCTTTTGCGACGGCCTGAGAAATCAGGATTCGATCATCGGAACTCGGACGACTTAAGACATAGTCGGCAACAGGTGTTTGAAGCTGCTTGTCCCTGGGATGGCCGATGCCGATGCGCAGACGCTGAAAGTTTTGAGATCCAATCAGAGAAGAAATGCTCTTTAAGCCGTTATGGCCGGCGCATCCTCCGCCGATTTTGTATTTAATTGAGCCCGGAGGAAGGTCAAGTTCGTCGTGGACGACGAGGATCTCTTCCGGCTTGTACTTATAGAAAGAAATGACAGCAGAAACAGCTCGACCCGATAAATTCATTAAGGTCGAGGGCTGCAATACCAGAATTGCATCCCCCGAGATATGGGTAGTAGCTGTTTCTCCGAAAAAGCGTTTGTTCGGTTCAAAGAAGCCTCCGAATTTTGCCAGAACTTCATCAGTAAACTGAAATCCGACATTGTGTCTGGTTCCAACATAAGGTTTACCAATATTTCCCAGCCCGACTATTAATTTAATCGGAGGCATCTTCACACCGCTCATTTACTTGCTCTTTCCTTTTTTCTTGTCCTTATCGGCAGTTCTCTTTGCTCTTTTACGAACAACAGGTTCTTCTGCGTCTAAGAAACCTCTTTCTTCAGGCGGACGATCATACCGCACTACACATTGTTTTCCTTTGATGTAGGCACTGCGTAATGCAAAAATAACGTTCTGAGCAATTTCTTCGTCAACTTCTACAAGTGAGTAGCGGTCTGCAATATCAATAGAACCAATCAGCTTGGAAGAAACACCTGCCTCGTTAGCAATGGCGCCAACCAAATCCTGAGGTCTGATGCCGGAATCTCTGCCGGTACCGATGAACAGACGAACCATTCCTTCAGATGTGCGGCGCGGAGACTTAGACGGTTTTCTCGGCTTACGGCCTTCTTCCTTAACGCCAATCTGGCTTGGGATTTCAACGTCGTAAGAATCCTTCCAGTTGTTTTCGTTGGCCAGTTTGACGGCAGCGGCTGCGACATCCAAGACGTCGAAGTCATTGCTGAGAGTTTCAACGATAGAACGATAGCGTCCCAAATCGTTTTCGCCGACCAAAATTTCATGAACGGAGGCTCTGGTGAGATCCAGGCGTTTAGCGTGAACATCTGTTGCTGTCGGAACAGAAAGAATTTGAATCTTCTGTTTTGTCATGCGTTCAATGTTCTTAAGCAGTCTGCTTTCTCTCGGTTCCAGAATTGTGATGGCTGTACCTTCACGTCCTGCACGGCCTGTACGGCCGATACGGTGAACGTAGGTTTCAGTTGTAGCAGGAATACCGTAGTTGATAACGTGAGTTAAGTGTTCGATATCGATACCGCGGGCAGCAACGTCAGTTGCGACAATAACGTCGACTTGTTCTGCTCTGGCTCTCTTCATGACACGGTCTCTTTGGGCCTGATCCAAGCCGCCGTGCAATGGTTCTACGCTGTAGCCTCTGCCTCTAAGGCTTTCGGCAAGTTCATCAACTTCGTTTCTTGTACGTGCAAAGACGATAGCCAGTCTCGGGCTTTCGATATCCAAGATTCTGCCTAAAGCAGCAACTCTGTGGTTTCTGCCGACGATATATGCAGATTGTCTGACTTTAGGCTGTTCTCCTTCGGGAACTTTTTCCTTCGGGATAAGAATGCGGTACGGATTGTTCAGCTGATTTTCAGCCATCTTGGTAATTCTGGCAGGCAATGTAGCTGAGAACAATGCGGTTTGTCTTTCTTCAGGAAGAGCACTGAGAATTGCATCCAAATCTTCTGCAAATCCCATATCAAGCATTTCGTCGGCTTCATCGAGAACAACGGCTTGAATGTCTTGAAGGTGGAGGGTACCTCTGCGAATGTGGTCTAAGGCTCTGCCCGGTGTTGCAACAACAATGTGAACGCCTCTGTTAAGGGCTTTGATCTGACGGCTGTAATCCTGACCGCCGTAAATCGGGGTTACATAAACACCGGAGTCTCTGCTGTAGCTGAGAATAGCTTCAGAGACCTGAATACACAATTCACGTGTCGGGGTCAAAATCAATACTTTCGGATTCTTTGGCTCACTGTTCAAACAGTATCTTTGAATCAACGGCAGAGAGAATGCAGCTGTTTTACCGGTACCGGTGGCTGCTTGACCTAAGACGTCTCGTCCTTCAAGAAGGGCTGGGATAGAATGTGTTTGGATTGGAGTCGGTTCTTCAAAACCCAACCTTGATAAAGCGTTGGCCAGCTTTTCGTCAAGGCCGAGTTTCATGAATAGATTTTCAGACATTAAATTCTCCAGTGCTGTGCCTGCACAGCAATTAATATTGTCTGCATTATGAATAAAAAACGCCCTGTACCCGAAAGGGCACAGGGCATTTTGAGTAAGTAACCTTTTGTTATTGCTCAGCAGACTTTTCAGCTGTTGCAGGAACAGCGTCAGCAGCAACTGCCGGTTCAGCCGGTGTATCAACTTCTTCAGAGATAACAACAGCGGAAGCAACTGTAGGATCTTCTTCAGGTTTGAGAACAGCAGTAACGCCTTCAGGAAGAGCCAAGTTAGAAACGTGGATCGGATCCTGAACTGTCAAGCCGGAAAGATCAACAGTGATGAATTCAGGAAGGTTAGCCGGCAAGCAGGCAACTTCGATTTCAGTAAGAGTGTGTGTAACGTTTGCTTTTTCAACAACAACGGCAGGAGATTTTTCTTCGCCGATGAAGTGAAGTGGAACGTGCATATGGATTGGTTCGTCAGCAGCGATACGTTGGAAATCAATGTGCAAAACTTGCGGTTTGTACGGATGCATCTGGAAAGCACGGAGAAGAACTTTTTCGTTCTGACCGTCTAATTCCATATCGAGAATGGAAGCATGGAATTTTTCCTTGCGGAGAGCGTGGAAAATTTCATTGTGATCGAGCTCGATAGGAGTAGCTGGAACCTTTCCGCCATAAACAATGCCAGGAAGTTTGTCAGCGCGGCGAAGGCGGCGGCTCGCACCCGTACCTTGAGCCTTACGTGTAGATGCAGTAAATTTCATTTAAAAAACTCCAAAAACAAATCTACTGACCGCGACCAGTCAGTAGAGGAATAAAATTAATTTTTGCTTTTTTATTCGGCAAACAAGCTGCTTACCGAGGATTCGCAAGCAATGCGTGAGATTGTTTCACCAATCAATGAAGCGCATGTCAACTGTCTGATTTTCGGACAATTTAATGCGTCTTCGCGAAGCGGAATTGTATCAGTAACTACGACTTCATCGAGAGCTGAATTTGTAATTTTTTCAACTGCTGCACCGGAGAAAACAGGATGAGTTGCATAAGCCAAGACTCTCTTAGCTCCTCTTTCCTTAAGTGCATCAGCAGCATGACACAATGTTCCGGCAGTATCAACGATATCGTCAACAATAACGCAAGTTCTGTTTTCGATTTCACCGATAATATTCATGACTTCAGAGACATTAGCTCTGGGACGGCGCTTATCGATAATGGCCAAATCCGTTTCCATTCTCTTGGCAACGGCTCTGGCTCTGACAACGCCGCCGACGTCCGGAGAAACGACGACTAAGTCAGAGTAATTCTTCTTCCACAAATCACCGAGAAGAATCGGGCTGGCGTAGATGTTGTCAACTGGAACGTCGAAGAAACCTTGAATTTGGTCAGCGTGGAGGTCCATTGTCAAAACGCGGTCAATGCCGGCAGCCTGGAGCATATTAGCTACGACTTTTGCACTGATAGCGACGCGGGTTGAACGAGGACGTCTGTCCTGACGGGCATAACCATAGTAAGGAATGACAGCCGTGATGCGAGCTGCGGAAGCTCTGCGCAATGCATCAACCATAATGATCAATTCCATCAAATTATCATTAGTCGGTTGGCAGGTTGGCTGGACAACGAATACGTCCTTACCGCGAACATTTTCAAGAAGTTCTACTTGAACTTCACCGTCAGAGAAACGGGAAACTTTAGCGCGACCAAGGGGGATATTTAAGTGATTGCCAACAGCTTCAGCAAGCTTTGGATTGGCATTGCCTGAAAAAACCATCAGGTTGTCTGGGACCATTTGGACCATGATTTGTATGCTCAAATAAATAAGGGTAAGAACGGAAAGTAAAAGCCCAAAATAAATGGCAGGAGAGGAAGGACTCGAACCCTCGCATGCCGGGATCAAAACCCGGTGCCTTGACCAACTTGGCTACTCTCCTGCAACTATCTAATTTTTTTTAACTTTTAACAAGTCCAACTCCATAACGGATGTTTCTTCAAACCTTTGACAGTCCACTGTCTCCAGTTCTCAGGAAGTGGTATTTTAACCGATTTTTCACCCGGATTTTTTTCAGCCACATAAACAGCTGAACCAGACCCGGACATTCTCGGATTTCCGAAAGGAGTCAGCAACTTAACGGCTTGTTCAATCGGAGCATACAAGGATCGGGCGACTGTTTCCAAGTCATTTCGACCCCAGGGTGACTGAACAAAATTGTGCAGTTGCTGTTTAAGGTTCGCTATTGTGCACAAATTCGTATTACGTGTCAAATCAGGGTGATTAAAGATTTCTGCCGTTGAAACACGTACTCCCGGGAAGATTATTTGGAATTGCATCTCTTCAGTTTCCACCGGCTGCAGAACTTCTCCGATGCCTTCTGTAAATGCGGTTTGGCCAAAGATAAAGAAGGGGACATCGGCCCCGAGTTTTACGCCGAGTCCGCAGAGGTCCTGCCGGGTCAGTCCGAGGCCCCACATTTGGTTTAAGCCGATGAGCACAGTCGCTGCGTCCGAGGACCCTCCTCCGAGACCGGCCCCATCAGGAATATTCTTTCTGACGGTAATTCGTACGCCTTTGTCTGGGCATTTTTCTTGGAGAAGTTTGGCAGCTTTCCAGCATAGATCGCTTTCGACGGACCAGTTGATATCGCCGGCTCTTTCGATTTTTCCGTCGGGCAATTCTTCCAGATCGATGTAATCAAAAAGTGAAACTAATTGAAAAACTGACTGAAGAAGGTGATAACCGTTGTCTGTTCTCCCGACAACATGTAGAAACAAATTAATCTTTGCCGGTGCCGGTAAGTCAAAGTAATTCTTAAGTTTCTGGGTTTTCTCAGAAGAATCTTGTGATGCCATAAATTTCCCGCTCAGATGTTTTTGTTGATTCTATCTATTCAGAAAGCTTTTGCTTGGAAGTGAAGAATAGTTTAAGTCTCATCGAAAAAGTAAGACGACTCTAGTCCGTTCAAAATCATGTCGAGGTTGTCTATATCGTCACTTAATGCTCTTTGCGAAAGAACGTTCAATTCCAATTGGTTAATCAAACTCCTATCCATTGCCTGGAGATATGATGTTTTGTCGACTTTGGTCCAATCTATGACTCTTCCAAACTGTTTCCGTAAAAGCATATTGAGCCAAATTCGAGTCGTCCAGCCGCTCGTCGTCCTGAACGGATGAGCTAAGTTCATCTCAATGTATTTTGAGAGTATCTCTTGGAAGTTACTTTGGGGCAATTTTTCGATTTTTGATAAGGCATCCTCAAGATATACGACACTCAAATATCTGAAACTTCCTTCGGACAAGTTGGTTTGCCGCAGGCAACCTGCGTCCGGATAAAACTCCTTGAAAAGAAACAAATGAAGTTGCCTCAAACTTTTGAAATTTCCAACTTCGAATTGACGGACCGCTACTGTGGAGAAGAGCAGCTTGGCGTTCTCCAAACTTTTTTTATCACTATCTTGCACAGTATCCAATTTAATTGTTTTCAATGTTAGGCAGAGGAAAGAGGTCGACTCATAGTTTTCTCAGCTGCTTCTAAAAGAACTGAACGGAACCATTGATGAGCCGGTTCGTGGTGAGTCCGATCGTGCCAGAGAAAGACCGGAGACCAAGGTTGTTCCGTTACTAAGTCCTTCGGAAGTACTGTCAGCGGTAAATTACCAATTAACTTAGAGGCGGAGGTTTCGGGCAAACGTCCAATAAAATCGCTATTGGCTAAAACGTGCGGCACCGTCAGCAGATACGGAGTATCGAAAGCAATGTTGTCTCCATCTTCAAATCCTGACGACTCAGGCGTAATTTTGTTTTCGGAGTATCCGTACTTTACTGCGACAAAGCGGAAGTTCTTTAGGTCGGATTTTTTGATAACTTTTCCTGCTTTTAATTTGAGCGCTAGAGGATGAGAGTTTCTCACGCAATACAAATGATTGGTGCTGTAGAACTGTTTGAAATGAAAGTTTTTGCCTAATTCTTTTAGTTTTAAGTTAGGCGGAGCATAAATAACTATGTCTATATTTCCTTTCTCAAGAGACCACTTGAAATGCTCGTGGATGGGAATGATCGAAATACGAATGTTAGGAGCTTGCTGAAACAAATTGCTGAGTGCGGGGACGACAAACTTTATGACGGCATGATCGATGCATCCTATCCTAAATTCCTGCGTAAGATGTTTTCTTGAGAAAACTGTCGGACTGGATAGTTGTTCAATTTTTCGTAATATTTCCTGTATTTCATGAATCAGCGATTCCATTTTTGGAGTCGGCATCATTGCTCTGCCGCTTTTCACGAATAGTTGATCGTCAAATATTGCGCGTGCTTGGGCTAAAAGTCGAAAACAGGTCGCAGTTCCTTTTCCTAGACGGCCGGGTGTGGATTCGAGGTTGCGGGACTCATAGAACTCAGCAAGAAATCTAAGTAACTCACTTGAAGGCTCTTTACTAGTCATATCGTTATCAATTTTGATAGGTTGTTTTGTCAATTTTAATCAAATATGACAGGTAAATACCTCTACTCAAAACTAAGAGGAAATTCCACAATCTTTCCTAAGCAGACCCCCAATGCTGCCAAGGAGACTAACTATGCAAACACTCTCAAGAAGGCAAATCTTAAAGGCTATTTCTGCACTGCCGGTATTCTCTCCGGCTACCTCAGTGCTGGCGCAAGCCGCTGCCCCACAAACACAAGAATGGACCGGATTTGCTCTCTGCGATTCCTGTAACCACGTACCTTTTTGCGGTATTGAATTTCAAGCCGTAGGCAATAACGTTATCAGCATTAAAAACTGGAAAGAGAATCCTCGTCACTGGCTATGTTCCAAAGGGATGAGTACGTTACAGCGGCTATACAATCCCAACCGCTTGCTTTATCCGATGAAGAGAACTGCTCCTAAAGGGGCTGCAGATCCCGGTTGGATCCGCATCTCTTGGGACGAAGCTTATAAGACCATTGCGGGCAATATGCTTGCTGCCAAGAAAAAATATGGTCCTGAATCCGTCATGTTTTATGCCGGGGATCCTAAAGAACCAAGACCGGCCATCTACCGTCTGGCTCGCTACTTTGACTCTCCAACGTGGTCTACAGAATCCTCAGCAGCTTGCCGTTCGGGCTGTATGATGGCTGAACAACTCAATTTCGGCCAACCAAACAACGGATCAGCGCCGACTAAAGACACGAAGGTCTACATGATTATGGCGACTAACGTTTGGGCGCAGCCGCTTGGTTGGTGGGAAGCAATTAAGGCAGCCAAGGAGCGCGGATGCAAGATTATCACCGTTGATACAAGAAGAACAAAAGCCGCTGAAATAGCAGACGTTCACTTGGCTCCGAACGTAGGAACAGACGCTGCTTTGGCTGCCGGTTTGGCCCGCGTTCTTATTAAAGAAAATCTGATTAATAAACCGTTCATTGATCAGTGGACGCATGGTTTCGAAGAATACGCTAAGTATGTTGAAGAATTCACTCCGGAGAAAACCGCCGAAATTACCGGCGTTCCGGCAGATAAGATTGTTGAAGCTGCACGGCTTTGGGCACAAGGTCCCGGCTCTTTTACATTGACAACTCAGTCTTTGTCTCATAATTCAAACGGCGTTAACAATACCCGTGCCTTGTTACTGCTGCCGATTTTGATGGGTTATATTGATATCCCCGGCGGAGTGCCTTTCTCGCAGCCTCCTAAAGGCCTGTCAATGCCAGCGTTCGGCCTTCATACTGCAATGGCGGAAAAGAAATGGTGGAATTCACCGGAAACAAAAGCCCGTAGGTTTGATAAAGATGAAGTACCTCTCTGGCACAACTTGCAGGATCAAACTAGTCCTAACAACTTGCCTGAGTGGGTGAGAGACGGCAAGGTTAAAGTATTTTGCGGATGGGGATT
The DNA here is from genome assembly GCF_902477955.1 of uncultured Turicimonas sp. Lineage (NCBI taxonomy): Bacteria > Pseudomonadati > Pseudomonadota > Betaproteobacteria > Burkholderiales > Sutterellaceae > Turicimonas > uncultured Turicimonas sp. The sequence goes on from NZ_CABSJB010000016.1 coordinate 27,725, forward strand.
CAACGTCAATATTTGGCCTCAGCCGGAGATCTATAACGAAGCCTTTAAAAATTTAGACTTTGCCTTTGCAGCCGACTACTTCTATCGCAAAGACAGCCATCGCTATATGGATATTATTCTTCCGGCCGCAATGAACTACGAGCGTCATGCTCCGTTCGGTTGGTACGGTCCGAATATTGCTGTCCGCAAGCCGGTCAAACCGCTGGGAGAGGCAAAGGAAGACTGGCAGATTGCCTTGGAACTTGGATGCATTCTTGATAAACCGGAACACTTCTTTGACGGAGATCCGCAAAAAGCTCTTGACTTCATCCTTCATCAGTATGAAGGCGGCGACTTGAATGCTTTCAGAAATGCGCTGCCGAAGATCAGCCGTATCCCAGCTCCTAAGCCCGGCTTCAAGAAGTATGAAGACGGCAGATTGCGCCCGGACGGCAAACCGGGATTCAATACGCTTTCCGGTAAGCTTGATTTCTTCTCTGACAGAGCTGCTAAGTTCGGATATCCGGGACTTCCGATCTATAAACCGATGACAGCGTTAACCAAAGAGTTTGATTTGCGCCTCATCAATGGAACCCGCAAGCCGTATATCACTCATAGCAAGACTCGCACGGACCAGCCTTATCTGATGGAAATTGAAGATGGTCTTCATGTCCACATCAATCCGAAAGACGCTGAAGCGAAAGGCATTAAGGAAGGCGATACGATTTTGATTACTTCACCTTATGGAGGACCTATCGAAGCAACGGCAGTTGTTTCGCTGATTGTCCCGAAGGGAACCATCGATGCCCAGTACGGTTGGCTCGATAACCAGAACACCCAAAAACTCATGAACAGAGATAACCGAGATCCGATGTCCGGATACCCAAGTTACTTTGAAAATCCTGTTCATATCGAAAAGAAAGCCTAAGGGGGAAAGTCATGAGTAAGTATGGAATTATTGTTAACGCCGATGACTGCGTAGGCTGTCATGCATGCTTCGTTGCCTGCAAAGAAGAAAATCAGGTTGCACCGGGTGTTAAGTGGAATCATTTGGAAAGACTGGAACATCCGGCAGAGCAAGTCATTGAGTATTTCCGAGTGTCCTGCATGCATTGTGAAGATCCGGCTTGCATGAAAGTCTGTCCGGTGAAAGCTGTGTATTTTGGACCTCATGGAGAAGTATTAGTTGACCAGACTAAATGCATCGGCTGCAAAGGCTGCTTGGCCGCCTGCCCGTATGGAGCACCGAAGTTCTCTGACCCTAATAAGCAATCATACTTCGGCGAGCTGAAACCATTAGGGGGACCATCGGCTGCCCTTAAGAGCTGGCAGAAGCGTATAGCAGGGAGGGCTGAACACTGCACACTGTGTACGCATCGTACTTCTGAAGGCCGTTTACCAGCATGTGTGGAAGTGTGCTCAACACATGCTTTACAGCTTGTCGATTACGATAAACCGACCGATGCTCAAAAAGCTTTGATTGCAAGGGCCCAGATGATCAACCAAGGCGCAGGAACCTCTCCGAAGGTTAGATTTGTATCTTCAATTACTGACTTTACCGGTCGCAAGGTGAGAGCATAATCTCGCAGCGGCGCCCTGCTTTAGCGGGGTGCCGCGTCCTGCGAATAACAATAAATAATCGGCCAAAATTGCGGAAAAAAGGATAAATATGGATTATCAAGAAATCACTCGAGAAGACTGTGCAGAAGCAATGGCAAGAATCCTTATGGTTTTGAGCCGGATTGTTCTCGAGCCGCAAGACAACAGCTCAGACTACGAAAAGGCACAAATTGCCTTCAATGCTTTTGCAGAGGGTGTGGATTATCCCGGAGCAGTTTTCCAAAATGTTGTTTTTGACGAAGAGTTTGAAAAAAAATTTGCAAAGCTTTTCTACGGAGTCGGAGATACAACTATTGGGTTGACCCATTCTTTTTGGAGCGGCGGTTTAATCGCCGTTGCAGGAGAAAAAACTCGGGAGGCTTTTAAAACTTATCACGACAGCGGCCTGAGCAACACTTCAACTCTTCCCGATGACCATTTGGCAATTGAACTTACGTTTCTAAGTCATCTGTTAGCGCAAAACAAGGTGAAAGAGGCCCAAAGATTTGCTTCTGAAGAGGTTCTTCAGTGGTGGCGAACGGCGCAGGAAAATATCAACAATAAGACTCAAAACGGCAGCATTAAGAACTTCTTCGCTGCTGTAACATCGGCCTTAGAGTTTGTAGAGAGGATGTAGGATTTTTCTGATATAACGGCCCGTTATCTAGGGAGAAGAATAAGCGTTACAGCAGGCGTGCGATAAGATTCTTGTCTTTTCATCACGATTCTCGTGAGTTTGTTTTCACTATTTCTTTCAGCCGTCAATTCCCAACCGGAGGCGGCTAATTCTTTTTTTTTGATTGTTGAGCGTCTATCTTGGCAAAAAGCCAATCTACCAAGTCAGTGAGGTCGGAGGGAGCGTCGATGACTCTTTCTGTAATTTCTTTGTTTTTTGAGAGGTTGCTTAGGTTCTATTGAAAGGCTGTAACTGATTGTGTTGCTATATTCTCTTGATCGGGAGGTGGAGAAGGTCCCAATTGTTTCGTGTATCGTTACGGTGTAGATTTCAGGATTCTGGTTCGAATAACCAGAAGGATATTGAAAGCATTCTTTCAAGCCTGATAGAAAAGAAACTATTTAAGAAGCCATGTATAACAATCATACAAGTGAACTACGGTTTGCCGGCCATGAAACCTTCACCCTCAAGCAGTTATGGTTGAGAAAGGCGGTTCGTTTTGCTCAGTCTGCATTATGTGCGGGAGGAGAACCTAATTTTAGGGACGAGGGTACTATTATGCAGTTGGGACTTGGGAAAAATATGGTATCCAGCCTTCGTTTTTGGTCTGTGGCATGCGGCATCTTAGATCCATCTAGCAAGTTAGCTCCTACCCATGAGGCAGAACTCATCTTTGGTGAAAATGATGACCAGGGACTTGATCCATATATGCAAAGCCTGACTACTTCTTGGTTTGCTCATTGGAAATTGTGTTCGGACAGGAGCCGACTAACTACGTTTTGGTATCTCTTCAATTGTGTGAATAATAACTTGATTTCACGAGAGAAATTGGCCGAAGAGGTGACCGAGTATGCTATGTCCTATGGACACAAACCTTCTCTTAATTCAATCAAAAGAGATGTTGAGGTTCTCTTCCGCTCCTATCTTCCCCAGGTCTCTAACAAACATCAGGGAGGAGAAACAGAAGATAGCGCTGAAACTTTATTCGGAGACCTGGGCTTGTTTCACTATTCTTCCCAAGGAGTGGTGGAGCTCTTCCGGGACGTACGTTCGAATTTGCCGACACCATTGTTTTTTTACACCATCTTAGATATGTGGAAAAACGACGAAAGGCTTTCAATGATGAATACTTTGGATTGGTATCAAATTGCCTATGCAGAGAATTCTCCTGGTAGGGTGTTCAAACTATCAGAAGCAGGACTGAATGATCGGTTAGAGCAGGCGTCTGAATTGACTGGAGGTTTGCTAGTATGGACTGATCAATTGGGAGTAAAAACACTGGTTCGCCGTACTAGTGACGCAAAAACTCTCGCCGTCCTCAAAGAATCCTTATTTAAAGCGTCTTTCTAAGTGTAAAAACAATGAATCAGCTCAACTCAATTGTTAGTGTCTCATCAAGATTTCAGAGATCCGTAAATATTGCTGCCGAACGGCAGCGTTTGTTCGATGGTTCCGATTGTATGGGAGACTATCAGCTATTGGGTTCAAGCATCCAGATTCTTGAGACTCTGGCGCTTTATCTTTCCCAAACGAATCAGAGAGCTTTCACAATCACTGGGCCATACGGTTGTGGAAAATCTTCTCTCGGACTTTTTCTGTGTGCTTTGGCTGGGCAGGAAGATAGCCTAAAGAAGGTAGCTAAGGACAAACTCACGGGGCTAAAAGAAGAAGAGAACGTGAAAAAACTAAGCGAACCGGGCCGTAGAGTCATTGTTTTTAATGGCCGGAAAGGTTCTCTTGCCGAAGACTTAAATAAAGTATTCTTTCCAGATCTCCGTCAAAGTGACTTTATTGATAATCTGAAAGCTCATCCGTCAATTATCAAAGAACCAACATTGTTAATGATTGACGAGCTTGGCCGGTATGTAGCGGGAGGGCAAATGGAGAATTGCGCCGTCTTGCAGGATTTGGCCGAGATCATAAATTCATCTGGATCTAATTTCGTTTTTATAGGCATCCTTCATCAAAACTTATCTGCCTATTCCGATAATCGAAGTGAAAAAGATGAGTGGGCCAAAGTCCAAGGCCGTTTTCTAGATCTTCCCTTGATATCACATATGGAAGAGACGCTAAAGATACTTAGCGAAGCTATAGCACAGGAAAGTGTTCCAGAAAAAAGCAGACTCGTTGTTGAAAAAGCAGTATCTTGTGTATTAAAACATTTTCAAGAGAAAAGTTTAATTTCCACAGAGATTTATAGAACATCATTTTTAAAGAGTTGGCCAGTAAATCCAATTGTATGCTTATTGTTGGGATCTATTTCTAGAAGAAACTTTTGGCAGAATGCTCGTTCAATCTTCAGTTTTTTGACTTCTCGTGAACCATTTGGCTTTCAACATTTCTTAGAAACTACCTCCACCGAGTCAACCGAGCTCTATAGTCCATATCACCTCTGGGATTATCTTAATAATAATTTTTCTCATTTAATTATTCCTGATCGCAGTGATGGGCATCGTTGGGTTAACGCAATTGACTGTATAGAAAGGACAAAAAATAAAGGTTCTGAAGATCATGTACGCATGGTCCAAGTTATTGCGATGATTTCCATTTTTAATACTGGGACTGGAATTGACAGCAATAAACTTATCCTTCAAGCAAGTCAGCCATACTTATCTTTAAAAAAGATCGGCATTATTCTGCAGGATTTAGTTGAGTGGAAGATTATCATCTCCCGAAGAGAACATGATACGTATGCCTTATACGATGCCGGGAACTTTGATATTGAAAAAGAAAAGACGAAATACAAAGAGCTTCAAATTGATACCGAGGCGCTCAACAAATACGTTCGGTTGCCTTCAATTGTAGCTAAAAGATACTATGCAGAAACGGGCAATATCCGTTTATTCAACTTTGAGTTTTCATCTCGAGAGCAGATCAACTACGCAGTGAAAGATCCAAAAGATGACGGTATTAACAGAATTTATCTGCTTCTAGACATTTTTGAGAGCTCACAGGAAAGGGCTGCGTTTATTTTCCGTCTTAAAGAGTTTTTGCAATTAAATCCTTCTAAGTTAATGCTGATTGCTATCCCAAATAACGCAAAAAAATTAGCAAGTTTTGCTCAAGAAATTCTTATCATGCGAAGAATTTCTCAGGATCCACTGTTAGAAGGAGATAGGGTTTCTCGAGCTGAGGTGGCTAAAAATATTGATCAGCTCCTTTCACAGTTCCGAGAAGAGGTTAGTCATTTACACCAAGGAATAAGCTGGATATTACCCGGAGGTGTTTTAAGAGAGAGCCACGATGACCGAGAGTTAAATGCATTGCTTTCAGATCTATGTCACAAGATTTATCCGTTGACTCCATACTTTCATAACGAGTTAGTAAATAGAAATAAGACTTCAGTTGCAGGCCGTACGGCCCTAAAGAAACTCATTTTCGCCATGGTCAATCAGGAGGAAAAGAAGCGCTTAGGAATGACAGGGACACCGGCTGAAGTCATGATTTACATGACTCTGTTCGAAAATAATGCTCTTCATCGTCAGCAATCGGATGGAACTTATGCATTCACACTTCCCCAAGACCTACGAGAGAATTCAGAGCGAATTAGACGATTTTGGAAAAAGACGGAACAGATTCTTTCCGAAAGAAAAATTATAGATGTTCTAGAACTCTATTCTTTGTGGCAAAAACCACCTTTTGGACTAAAAGCTGCAGCGATGCCAATTTTTTTGATGTATTTTTTTCTGGTAAATAAGGAGTCTATGTCTTTTTACCAGGACGATATGTATGAACCTTTTTTGACTCCCGAGGTAGTGGATTTGTTCTTAGCAAACCCTAAACATCTCAAGATTCGATATCACAAGAATAAACCTGCCAATAATGACTTAGGTGAAAAATTCTTTGCTATTCTGAAAAATTACGATGAATCGCTGAAAGCTCGGGATACCCTTTCAATTGCACGTTCATTAGTCAAAATACTTCTCGAACAGCCTAAATGGGTACAAATCACTGTTCGTGCATCGCCGAGAACAAAGGCTTATCGAGAAGCTGTTTTGAAGGCTCACGATCCCGTGGAGTTGCTTTATACAGAGCTTCCTAAAATCTTTGAAACAAAAGAGAATAGTCTTATTGTTTCAAGGACAAAAGAAGTTTTGGACGAGTTGGAGAAATTAAACAAAAATTTGATCCATGAAATTAAGGTCATCCTCTATCGGGCAATTGATGCTGAAGAGGGAAAGGAAAAAGAGCTCCGAGCTAGAGCTAAAAAGATTATAAATTTGACGAATCATCTTCAACTTAAACGGTTCATTTCAAACCTCATTGATTTTAGAGGCGAAGATGAGGAGGTGGAAAAAATTTTGGGATTGACCACAGGAAAGCTTTCTGGAAAGTGGACAGATTCTGATATCGATAATGCGCGCACAAAAATTTCAGATTTGGCTTTCTCTTTTAGGCATCTAGAAGGGTTGGCGACTCTAGATGAAGCAGGTACTGGAGCGCGTCGATTGTTCGGCTTGGTCTTAGCTGGAGAAAAGGGACGGACAGATGTCGTGGTCGATATCCCGTCAAAACTGCCTCTAGAGGCGAAGAAGGTTCGTGACAATATTCTGAAAGGACTTAAAACGCTGCCTAAAGAACTTGCAATTGCAGTTTTGATCGAAAGTGGTCTTGAGCTGGAGAAGAAAAATGGCTAATAGACACATCTTGGGCATCTCTGGGGGAAAGGATTCGGCGGCTTTGGCGGTTTATATGTGCAACAATCATCCTGAATTAGACATTGAGTATTTCTTTACGGATACTGGAAAAGAACTACCGGAGGTCTACGAATTTTTAGGAAGATTAGAAGGATTTTTAGGTAAGTCTATTAGGGTGTTAAATCCAAAAAGAGATTTTAATTATTACCTCAAACTTTACAATAACTTCTTACCTTCTCCAAATACTCGTTGGTGTACAAGAATGCTCAAGCTAGCTCCCCTTAAAGAGTGGATGAGTGAAATGCTTAAAAAGGGAGATAAAGTTTTTAGTTACGTTGCTATTCGTTCTGACGAACCGTACCGAACCGCAATGCAATCTGAACATAATGATGTTCACATAATTTTGCCTTTTAGAGAAGATGGAATCGATAAGGCGCAAGTGTACGAAATACTAGAAAGTTCAGGAATCGGCTTGCCTAGTTATTACGAATGGAGATCAAGATCCGGTTGCACATTTTGTTTTTTTCAACAAAAAATAGAATGGGTTCATTTGTTGGAGCGACATCCAGATAAATTTGCAGAGGCTATGGCTTATGAAAAAGACTCTTTAGAAAATGGGTCTCCTTTTACATGGTCTCAAGGGGAGTCGCTGAAGCAACTATCTCAGCCTCAGAGAATTAAAGAAATTAAGGCCGATTTCAAAAAAAGGCAAGAAAGAGAACACAGATCTAGAAGGGTAAACCCTTTACGCAGAGGTTTAGAACAGGTGTTGGACATAGACGATCTGTACAATTCAGACGAGGGTAACGGAGCTTGCTCAATTTGCACGAAGTAAAGGTAAAAAATGGAAGATCTTAGCGAATACTTTAAACCAGAGACGAGCTGTGTCCAAACATTTTTTCTTGCACAAGGTACAGGGTTTTGTATTCCTGTATATCAACGGCCTTACTCTTGGGACAGCCATAAAATCACCAAACTCGTTTCAGATATTTCTCATGGATATGCCAGTCTCAAGGATAATATCAAATCAGCAACCTACCTTGGAGCCGTAATTACAGTAACTCAAGTGGGGAATGAAATCTTCGGGACAAAACGTTCTCTTCCCGGGAACATTCTTTCTGTTATAGACGGACAACAGCGAATTTCTACTTTGCTCTTATTTATAGCAGCTCTTCATGAGAAAATTAGTGCCCTTTATTCAAAACTACATTTTGAGGACTCGGATAAACGACTAGAGGAGACTATCTCGGAAATAACGAATTCAACACAGAATGTTCTTAGAAAAATTTTGTGTACAGATCAGTCATTTTTCAATCCGGAAGGGACTGCGTTTTTCTACCCAAGGATAATCCGTGTGAATATAGACAAATGGGAGCCGAGTGGCAACTGTTATCACTCTCCCCTCGCCCTTTTTCTTAATAAATACAACGCCCACGCTGTTAAGCTCCATAGCAATCCATCCGCATTAGAAGAGGAATATATCTTTGATCTTGGCACGTTAATTCCAGTCGCTTGCGAAGAAAAAGACAACTTTAAAAAGGTAGAAACTGCCTATAACCACTTGCGAAGCTTGTTGGACGTATTTGAAAAAGCCATTGAGAATAATAAAAGCGAGTCCTTTGATACGGAAGAAATTGAAGTCCTGGATAGAGAGGCCATGGTAAACAAGAAAGATATCCAGGAGAGACTTTTTCGAGACGAGTTTGATGCGTTAGCAACAACGAGTCTGGGTAAGGATACGGAGCAAGCTAAGCTGAGTCTTAAGTTATTACAGTTCCTTGGACTCGCCTCTTACCTTCTCGGAAGAGTCGCTTTAACAAAGGTAGAGACTAGGGCTGACGAGTAAGCTTTTGAAATTTTTGAGGCTTTAAATGCTTCAGGAGAGCCTCTAACAGCTATTGAGACTTTCAAGCCACAGGTATATAGGGGTCAGAAACTCCAGGGGATAAAGGAAACGGACACCTACAAATGGATGGAACAAGTAGAGAGAAATCTTGAGGCTGAAAAAACGAAAGCGAAAAATACGAGAACTAACGAGGTGCTGATTGCATTCGCATTAATTATAAATGGAACAAAACTAAGTAAACACCTCAATGACCAACGTCAGTTTTTGAAAGTTTACGACCAGCTTTCTGAATCTGCTAAGGTAGATTTCGTTCGAGATCTCTTTCATTTAACAGAGTTTTTTAGACATATTTGGTGGGATAAGGAGAAGAGCGGACTAAATTCAACATGTAGCGGTCTGTCGTCAAGTGAGAAAGAGCTTCTTAAGCTTTGTTTTTATTTTTTATATGACATCAAGCATTCAATTACGATTGGTACCTTGTTTCATTTTTATCGCCTAACACGCTTATTCCCCTCGACAGAGACAAATAGAGATTTTTTAGAGGCCGTAAAAGCGTGTGCTGCATTCTCGGCTCTATGGCGAGGAGCAAAAGGAGGAACAGATGGAATAGACGACGTGTATCGCTCCTTCTGTAGAGAGGGGTTTAAGGATGATAAAGGAATCCAACGTCTTAAGCCTCTCTCTTTGTTAGAAAAAGGTTTTTCTTACGGACAAATTGCAAAAGTCAATGAGCTAAAAGCGGCAATGAGAGAAAAACTGAGAATGGAAGGAATAGGGGATAGAAATAAATGGATAGAAACTGCGAAAGAAGTTCCCATCTATAACAATTCCGTTGTAGCTAAGTTCATACTTATGTTTGCAGCTAATGACACTATTTGTTCTCATGACAAGCTTATCCGAGGGAAAAAAGGAAGTGTTTCTGTTTTAGACGTAGAGACTTGGATTGACGCAACAATTGAACACATTGCCCCTCAAACCCCCGACAAAGACTGGACGCAGAAAAAGTATTCGGAGTTCTATACCCCTCAAGGGAAGCATAAGCTTGACGGTATCGGAAATCTGTTATTGCTGCCCAAGGATGTGAACAGCTCCTTAAAGAATAATTCTTGGGATTTAAAAAAGAAAATCTACACCGCGTTAGCGGAGAAGGATCCGGCTGAGGCGGCAAAAATTATAGAGACGCTTCATCTTTCTAAAAAGTCCGTGGCGGCTCTGCAATCCCAACAAAAATATTTCGTTTTGGCAGAAAATATAGCATCTCCTTCTTACACAGATTGGCTTCCCAGCTGTGCTGAAGCAAGAGGAGAGACGCTTCTACAATTAGCCTACGATAATTTAATTGATTTCTTAACTTAACAGCTGTAACCAATTGAGTCTAAAAAGGAGACCTCCTATTAATTTGCAACAATTCAAAGTTTGAAAACAAAGAGGAACTCTGTCCCTTCCCCGCTAAGGCTTGCAGATCTTATAACTATCTTCTATCTTGGCAAAAGGATCAGAGTCACAGCAGGAGTGCGGTAGGACTCTTGTCTTTTCATCATAATTCTCGTGAGTTTGTTTTCGCTATTTCTTTCAGCCGTCAATTCCCAACCGGAGGCGGCTAATTCTTTTTCTGATTGTTGAGCGTCTTTCTTGGCAGAGAGCCAATCTACCAAGTCAGTGAGATCTAAAGGAGCGCCAATGACTCTTTCCGTAATTTCTTGGCTTCTGCGGGCTTTAATCGGCTCTTCATTAGAAATGGCAAGAACAGCCCCGTCTGAGTTTTCTGTCAGTGTGGCAGCATTGGCTCCCAACGGCCCTTTCAGAATTAATTCTTTCTGTTCCGCAGAAGAGGTCAGCAAGAAAGTTCCGGAATTCCTGTCAGCTTTTCCGTCTTTCAAAAGAGTAATGGAAAAACGGCCATGCCACTCTTCAATAGCAGCACTCTTTTGAATGGATGGTGTAGAACAGCCTGCTAAAACCAGCATCGCTGCAATCAAAACGGAGAAACCAAATTTCTTCATTCTTTGATTCCAAGTCTTTTGATTAACGCTTCAGTGTCTTCTGAATCAGGCCAAAGTTCTTTAGCTCTCTTTAAGACCAGGCGAGCTTCGTCCTTTTGATTGGAAACCCAATAGGCTTCTGCAAGGTGAAGCATGATGTCTTCGCTCTCAAGAAGCTGTAAAGCATCGTTGAGATATCCGATTGCTTCGGTGTAATTTTTTTCTTTAAAGCTTAGCCAGCCCATGGAATCCAAAATATACGGATTAGACGGATCAAGCTGATACGCCTTGCGAATGTTTTCCCCTGCCTCTTTCAGACGGTTAGTTCTTTCAAGAAGTGTGTAACCTAAAGAGTTATAAGCATTAGCAAAGTTGGGGTCTATCTCTAGGGCTCTCTTTAAATAATTCTCCGCCATAGAAATAAGATCCAAGCGCTCAGCGATCATGGCTGCTTCATAGAAGAGACTCTTAGATTCAGGATACTTTTGCAAATACTTTTCTAAGGTCTTAAGAGCTTCTGTATCGCCGTTAAGTTCAGCGATCAAACGAGACTCAACTGCTGCGACCTCTTCGGCTACGGCGTTGTTGTCGCCGGGGTCAACTTGCTTGAGGACTTCAAGTGCTTCCTTATGTTTATCTTCATGAGAATAAACATTGGCTTTCTGAATCAAAGCGGCAGGCTTCATTGAGCCGACAACGCGATCAGCAAGCGCGAGAGCCTCTTCATATTTTTTGTTTTCCAGGGCAACTTCGCTCAGCAGCAAGAGAGCCTTCTGTGGGATAGTTCCGTTCTCAGCATCGTCTTGAGGAAGCTTTGCTAATTTAGTAAGCAAGGCCTCTGCTTCTGCTTCATGATTATTTTGAAGCAGAGAAACTGCAGTACTTAGTTCAAATTCGTAGTCGTCCGGATATTTCTTGACCAACTCAATTAACTGGTTGTAGTCGGAAGAGAGCAGCAAGAGTTGAGCATACGAATCCCGGATTCTTAAATCTTTAGGATTCTTTGCCAGATACTGGCCGAGAACCTGGCGAGCCTCTTTTTGACCTGCATTGGACTTCTTCTGCAACAAGACAGAAACTAGTGTCATTACGCTTTCCGGATTGGGTTTCTGCTTGTAGCTCTCTTTAGCAAACTTTTCGGCTGCTTTTTGGTTGCCGGCCAGTCCTTCTAATCGGGCTAAACCGAGTTTCGTTTCCGGAAGTCTCTTGAACTTCTCAGTAGCTTTGCGAAAGAACGTCAGAGCCTTCTTCCTGTCTTTTCCGATTAAAAGTTGGCTCTGCAGCCCAAGGATGACTTTTCCCGGATCCTCTACCTGGGATAAGAAAGACTGTGTAGTCAACAGAATCTTGTTGTATTCCTGGTAGTGGAGGCCAATGCGAATGAGCATCTCCTGAGCATGTCTATTGCCGGGGGCTAGTTTATTCCACAGCAGCACTGACCGCATGATTTCACGAGGAGCTTTGGCAACTTGTGCAATCTGAACAGCTCTTTCTGCCAGTCTTGGGTCACCTGTTTCTTCGGCTACATTCATGTAAGTGCTGTATGCCGCTCCTAATTCATTACGCTGCAAAGCAATTTCGCTGGCGATTAGTTGGAAAAGGAGTCCTCCGGTGAGCTCAATCTCAGGCAAGCTATCAGGAGAGAATTTTTTAGGTTTTGGCGGATCAAAGACCAGATTCAGCTCCTTCTTAGAAGCAGGCACAGCTGCTGCGTCAGCAGTCATAGGGATAGCGGTAAAAGCTATCGCCGCGGCGCATAAGCAACTAACTAATCTATTGAAACCCATATAAAAATTAACCTAAAAATCGATCCAAGAGTTTAGCCGAGTTATTAGTTAGTTTGCATTGTTACGGGATGAGTTTGAGCGTTCATCATTGGCAATGTTCTCGTTTGAGGAAATCTCCCAGCTCTATCACTAACCGCAAGGCGTTAGCCTTAATAATCAAGGAACGTTGAGAAAGGCAAATTTATGACAACTTCCTAAGGTTGGAAACCAAATAAATATATTTTCTTGAATATCTCATAAATTCAATGAATTTTCGGTTGAAACTCCAGTTATTCTCGGCAAAATTACTCGCAAAAAGTTGAAACCTAACTCCCTGAACATGATTAAAGGCATTCTTGGAAAGGTTTGAGCCTATTGAACGAAACAGAGACTTCTTATTATCGGAACTAACCTAGCTACCTAACGAAAAAAGAGCTCTTTGTTTAAGCGAATGAAAGAATGCGGTGAAGGACAGCTGATAAAGTTATGAAGGATTGATGATATTTCTGGGTTGCTAAGACGTTTAGCTTATAAAATATAAAACTCGTCCTACAAAAAGATAGTTAAGAAAATTTCTCAAAAACTATTAAAAGTATTGACTTAACTGTCTCCCCATTGAAAACGATTCAGCCAAACTCCCAAGTAATTGCACACGATACAACTTCTTGGGAGCCTGGGATTATTAAGTATTACTTCTGACTTTCAAAATAGCCAATGCTGAAAAGCATATAAGTCTTAATGAATTTTAAATACTGACTCAAATTTACATGTTCGTCATCAGAGCCTAGCACGGCAAAAATACCTGGCCCGAAGTGGGGGACATTTTGCTTGTAAGCGTTCGCTAATTTAGCTGCATCGCCGGCCCCAGATCTTCTGCCCGGCCTGAGGGGTTTCGAGAAAACCGTGCGGTAGACATCCATACATCTAATAATATCGGGATGATTGGAATCAATTACCAGTCGTGGACCGGCAAATAAAGTTGTAAGGCTATAAGCTTCTTTAATTTGAGGTATGTTATCTAAAAGTGCGAGAAATTCTTGTTGGGCGCTCTCAATGCTTTCTCCCCTTGTGTACCTCCTGTCGATCCAGAGAGTACATTTTGCCGGATGCATGTTTACTGTTTTTCCTTCAAATCCCGCGCTTATCGAAGTGACCGAAATAACAGCGCCAGACGTATCTTCCGGGAAATATCTTTCCGCCATTAGCTTTTTGTCGTATTGATGGATTTTTTCAATAACCTTATGAGCTTTTTGCAGGGCATCTTCTTGTGCTAGACGAGTTCCGGCATGCCAACCATCGCTCGTAATTTCCAGTTTCCAAGCAATGCGGCCGTCTGTATCCACAATAATGGTCTCCTCGGAAGCTTCCATGCAGATCGTGAAGTCGGCCTTCATGAGTCCTTTCTCTATACAGTAAAGCAGTCCAGCGCGGCTTCCTTGTTCTTCATCACAATTTAGAGCAAGAGAGATAGTGCCGGATGGCTTAAAACCTAATCTTTTTAAAAAGGTGATAGCCATAATCCCCGCAGCATTCCCGCTTTTCATGTCTGTTGCCCCGCGGGCATATATTTTGTCGCCAATTATTTCGCCGGACCACGGATCTCTGGTAGGGTTAGATTCGGGTGGAAAGACATCCAAGTGTCCGTTAAATAACAATGTTTTGCCCTCGCCTCCTTTCCAGTCCATGAGAAGGTTCGGACGATCTTTTTCCCCTTCTAGAAGTTCGGGGTTAAATCCGTTATTCTCCAAAAAACTAGCGAGGTAAAGAGCAGATTCCTTTTCTTGCCCGGTTGGAGAGGGAACTCGAAGATAGTTTTGAAGAAATGTAGTGGCTTCCTCACTATGGGAGTCAACATATTCAGAAATAGTTTGATAGTCCATTTGCTTTCCTTTTTAACAATTACAGAAGCCAAACAATGAGAAACCCCAATGACACGGAGATAACTGCACAAATAGTGCCGAAGATTTGAAATGGATTATCGATGAGGTATTTACCCATTGTGGTCGTGCCGGAACGATCTAAAGAGCAAGCAGCAATCGCCGGACCATTAATTGGAAAGAGAGCGAAGCCGTTTACCGCCGGATACATGGCAATAAGAGCTAAAGGTGAGAGGCCAAGCGCAAATCCCAGCGGCATAATTGCTCTTGTTGTGGCACCCTGAGAGTTCATTATTGCCGCCATTAAAAACAAGACAAAAGCAAAAGTCCATGGCTCGGCTTGAACCAAGGATCCGAATGTTTCTAATAACACATCTTTATTAGCTGCAACGAAAGAGTCAGCAAGCCAAGTACATCCAACAATGCAAACCATTGTCGTCACTGCAGATTGCAAAATTTGACTCGAGGCTAATTTCTTAACGCTTGGTCGGCAGACAATAACCAAGATCGCTCCGACAAGAAGCATAGTGAGTTCAATAGTGGCTGCCATTCCCATGGGCTGTTTGGCAGCATAGGGAGTTCTTAATTCAGGGTAGATACCTGCCAAAACGATGTAAATAAGGCCTAACAGGAAAAATCCTAATGAGAATTTTCCTTTCAAGCCTATGTCCTTAAGTTCTACAATTTTAGGAGACTCAATTTGACCGTTTTTTAAACGACGTTGAAATTCCTCATCCTTATCCAATTCCTTGCCCCATTTCATAAAAAAGAGCGAAGTGGCAAGTACTCCGATCAAACCGGCAGGCAAGCTCACCATCAGAATTTGAGGCAGTGAAATTTCCGGATGTCCGTAGTGGATGAAAAGACCGATCATCGCCGCGGTTGCCGCAGAAATCGGACTTGCGGTTATAGCGCACTGAGCAGCCATCGTTCCGGTTACCATAGCCCTTTCTGGCCGAATTCCATTTCGGTAAGCTACTTCAAAAATAACTGGCTGCAGTGCAAAGCAAACCATTGCTGTGCCCGCAAAGAATGTTAAAAAGAACATTACCAGAGGAGCCAGAGTGGTTAGGTGCTTAGGATGTTTCCTAAGAATCTTTGCTCCTATCGCCGTCAGAAGATCTAGGCCTCCGCACTGTTCAATAACAGCAGAACACGTGCAAACGCACAAAATAATAAAACAAACATCTGCTGGAAGCGCTCCGGGAGTAACTCCAAAAAATAAGGTTAATATTCCCAGACCTAAGCAGCTGATAATACCGATCCCCATTCCACCAAATCGCGTACCAAGCAAAATGGCGCCGATTACTATTAAAAATTGAATGACTGTAGACATTTTGAATAACTCCTGCTCTCCTTGTTAGAGCTTTCTCCTTGTGGTTAATAAGAACAGTTTCACTGTATCGACATCAGGAGTTGTGTATTACGATTTATAATATTTCTGTATCGTTTATATTAAATTTGCTAATACGCTGATAGACATGGGTACTCTGCAAAATGCAAAAATCTTGTTGGCTGTACAACGGTTAGGAAGTATTAGTAAAGCAGCCCAAGAGCTAAATATTTCCCAGCCTACCGTCTCTGTCATCCTCAAAAAAATAGAATCTGAGGTCGAAGGCGACATCTACTACCATAATGAACGTCCCATTAAACTCACGCCTTTAGGACGGATGCTTTCTCATCAATTTGAAAAATTTGTCGAATTGGATGATCAAACTAAAAACTATATTAAGACTTTTAAAAAAGGATTCCTTCCTTCTTTTCGAATTGGAACAGTTGATTCTTTTTGCCCTAATATCAACCCTTATTTTGTGCCGAATTTATTAGAACATACTCAGAAACTAGTCATTGAAGAAGGTTCCACTTTGGAGCTGGCTGATTGGATAAAGAAAAACAGAATAGATATAGCCATACTGAATATGGATCTTCAGGAAGAGGAAGGAATCGTTTCCGAACTAATTTTTACTGAAGAGTACGTTATTGTGCTTCCAAAGTCTCTTCTGACGCACGCTAATTCCACCGTCGGTGAGAATTTAGAGCTTATGAGCAGATTAAGTTTTATCTATCTTTCCAACTTATCCTTTGATAAGTTGACACAGACAAGATTTCTTAATAACTTGGGTATTAAGCCTCCTAAAAGTATTGAATTGGACGACTTCTCAACTGTCTGTCAGATTGTAAATTCAGGTCACGGCTGGACATTGCTAACTCCCCTTGAACTTTGGATAGGTCGAGACTTTCTCAAAAATATAACCATCATTCGCCCTCCTTATACCCGCTTTTATAAGCCTTTTTATTTTGTTCATAAGCAATGGATGATGCCCAAATTTGAAAATCTATTAATATCTTTGTTAGTGTCGGCAATAATGGACAAGTTTGTTCCGGTAATGACATCTAGATTTCCTGAATTAGCTCCTTATTTAAAGTTATCTGAATCCATTGCAAAAAAAGATTTCAGGGAGTTGGTGTAATCCCAGCCAACTATCTTCTCCCCGGATTAGCAAAAATGGCCGAGGAAGTAAAACCTTTTATAGACTTCCTCGGCACAAAATCTCAGCTATAGGGTCTTTCTAAGACCTCGAAGAGGTTAAAACCTGTGATACATGCCAAAAATACCAGTCCAGCCTCTCAAGTCATTTACTAACTTAGCGGCTTTGCCTGCCGTGCTCCAACCGCCATAGCTGTAAAGTCCGGTACGTTTAGAGATAGGATAAACGTAGGCAGCTCCAATCGAGAAGGTATTGAATTTGTCCTCACCCGAAATGTCAGGATTCATCTTATCTTTTACTTTGCCGAAAGCATACTGAGTTTGCCCCATGAGAGTTCCTCCCCATAAAGGTGCGCTCGCGCCAAGGGAAAAGGCATTAAAATTCGCCCCTTTTCCTGTTGATTGCAAGATTGGAGGAATAACATTCGTTCCGGCTTCATATTTCTTCCAATCCACTCCGGGTAGTGGGGAGTGGATGGCAAGCTCATAAGCACCGTAGATTTTTATCGTGCCAAAATCGTAGGACATTCCCAGATTGAGAAGTTGAGTTGCCTTGTAATTTGATCCATCAATTTGCTTTTTGTTTTTATTATCCAAGACTTCGTAGATCAAATTTGTTTTCAAAGCGCCCGAGTCATAGGCAACACCGACACCATAGTAGTGTCCGTTTCTTGACCATTTACTATCGTCACCGGTTACTCCGTTTGAATACATCATTTGAAGTTTCCAGCCTCCAAAATTGGGGGATACATAAACGATAGAATTGTCATAACGATCCGTGAGGTAAAAACTTCCGTACATATCTCCTAGGATTGAGTAACCGGTCATAAGCGGAGTGCCTCCAAGCATTGAATATGAACCGAGATCAGAACCTAATCCACCAAATCTCCCGAGTCCGATTTCACCCCATTGGCCGCCAACTTTTAACGTAGTTTGTCGGCTAAAAGCCTTTCCGGTTTTATGTTCCGCCCCCGAGCTCATTTTGAATCCTTGCTCAAGAACAAATCCAACGTAGTTCCCTCCGCCCAGCTCTTCCGTGCCTTTAAGACCCCAACGGTTTCCATAAAGGTTGCCGTTACTCATTTGGACCTTTGTATCATCTCCTTTCAGTTTAGATACTGTGATGCCGCCATCTAAAACACCATACAATGTGACATCTGATTGCGCCTGCACGATACCCATCGCGGACATTGACGCCAAAGCAACCACCACAAGCTTTTTCATGTCTTCTCCTAAGAATTTTGCTTTTAACACATTTGCTTAGCCTTTCTTCAATCCGATTTAAGTTTTAAGAGGTTGAGAAAGGACAAATAAGTCGCAAAGAGATCGCGTTTCGGAACTACGAAAACCTAATCCTCTTTACGGCTTCAATTCTCTAGAAGAGCGAATAATCCTTTGTCTCTTATTATTTATTGCTATTTGGTTTATTAAGGTTTTTAATATTCGCACTATATTTGCTGAATGCCGAGCGTTCAGATTAAAGGAGAAGTAAATTTGGCCGCTTGTCGCTTTGTAAAAATCTCCGTACGACAAATCAGCGTCTTGACTTCCTTTCGAAGCTATTAGTTAAATCTGACAAGAACAATATAACCTGATGCAAGATCATTTAAGGTTTTGAGATTTTCAATGGTTGTAAGGTTGGGCAAGCATACCAACATCATTCGTCTTACTTATGGGAAAGAATTCAAGAAAAGCTATACCATCCTTGCATCGTTTCAACTTCTTTGCTGGCAGTAGCCAAAAAATTTTCACTCTAACTTACAAAGAGAAACATCCTTCGCAAAAACTAAGGATTTGGGAACCGAGTAAACCAAGGATAACTTCGGTTGGCATCTTCCAATCTTGTTGGTTATGCGGATTGTTTTGGAAAGGTTGGAGATGCGTGAAAGAATGAATTGGAGTGCCTGCTGGGTTAAATTTGCGGAAGAAAGTATCACGCAGAGTTCCGAGAAAAATACTTATAAGTTTTTGCCGCCCATTCCTTAGTTTTCCTCGATAACGAACTAAGAGGTTAAAGAAAAACATAAATTTCTGTATGGATTTTCTGAAAAATTTTGCCAACGAATTTTCGACCCTACATTGATAAAATATCAAAGTAGTTAATTTGTGTTTAAGGAGATAGGAGAGGAGGATTGAAGTGCCAAAATTTCATCTCTCATTCTCTCTTTAAAGCGATCCTTTTGCAATCAGGACTAACCTTACTGGAAGCCCCAAATGAAAAAAGAAGATAGCCTCCTTGCGTGGAGGGTGTTCGTTAATGCTCTTGAAACCGGCAACCTTACGCAAACCAGCATCATGTTAGATATTGACCCGGCAGCCGCAAGCCGACATTTGGATAGTCTCGAGGAGGCGCTTGGAGTTCAGCTACTTTATCGCAACCGGCGCCCCTTTATCGCTACTGCGGAAGGAGACGATCTTTATGAAGATGCTTGCAAGCTTTTGGCTCTCCAGGAGCAAATGCTACATCGAATCGGAAAAGCAGCCCGGCGTAAAACACGAGCAACACAGGCAGTTATCACTGTTTCTGCAGCCCAAGGATACGGCCACGGTTGGCTGATGCCGCGTCTGCTTGAATACATGAAATGTTATCCCGATATCACGTTCGACACTCTCACTGAAAGGAACTTGAAGGATTTGGCGGATGGAAAAATTGAAGTTCTTTTTGCCGTACACCGTTTCAATCGGCAAGGATTTGTTATCAAGCCTTATGCCACATTGCCATGCCTAGCTTTCGCCTCTCCATCCTACATTCAGCAATATGGCATGCTGGAAAATCCTCAGGACTCTGCTCTGCATGTAGGGCTTACGCGTTCCGGAAACAATTTCCCGATTTCCAAAGACTTGGTCACCAACGGCACGGATTTCAAGGCTCTTTCCTGGGGAAAGGAAATTAAAGCAGAAAATTCGATCCTTCTCAAAAAGCTTGCAGTTCAAGGAGTTGGCATTGTTTTTGACTTGCCTGTAGGTTTTTTCATTGATGAGTTGGAAAACGGACTTCTGGTTCCAGTTCTTAATAACTGGCGAAGAACGCCGTTTATGGCTTCGGTGGTGACGACCGAGAAGCTATATAAGTCAGATGAAAGAATTAAAACTTTTGTTGACTGGATGACGCTTTATGAAGGTAAAGCTTCAAACCAAAGAACGCTAAAGGCCTTGAGTTTGATGAATAAAAACCTTCGAGATGTCTTTACCGACGAGGAGGATTTCTATCATCCCGAGCAAGCTTTTTTTAAGTCAAAAAGAACAAAAAAGACAGCAGTGTAAACCCTTATTTATTTTGATTAATTGTCAATAAAGGATTGAGAACCTTCTATTTCTCCGTTGAAGCTGAATTTCTAAAATTTCTCCCAGATGCAAGAAAACGCATCAACCCAAATCAAAGGAGATAAAAAATGACTGTTCAGCTTTCTCGTCGAAATATTTTGAAATCCACAGCTCTTGCTGCCGCTGGTTTTATTCCGGCAGCAGCTGCTATTGCTCAAACAACTAAGATTCCTACCCAATGGGATGAAACCACAGATATCATTATTGTTGGTTCCGGTTTTGCCGGTCTCTCAGCTGCCGTCGGCGCCAGCAACGCAGGTGCCAAGGTAATCATTCTTGAGAAGATGCCGACCATCGGTGGAAACTCTGTCATCAACGCCGGTGACATGTGCGCTGTAGGAACTCCTCAGCAGGCTGCAAAAAACGTTAAAGACTCTCCAGAACTGCTCG
The DNA here is from genome assembly GCF_902477955.1 of uncultured Turicimonas sp. NCBI lineage: Bacteria > Pseudomonadati > Pseudomonadota > Betaproteobacteria > Burkholderiales > Sutterellaceae > Turicimonas > uncultured Turicimonas sp. Next base: position 48,289 of record NZ_CABSJB010000016.1, read on the forward strand.
CTCAGGATATGCTCAGAAACGGTCTTTTCCTCAACGATCCGAAGAAAGTGAAGTTTGTCGCAGAGCATGCCAATGACAATTACAAATGGCTCGTTGACGAAATCGGTGTTGAATTCATGCCGGTAGTTGGATTTACCGGCGGCCACAGTGTCCCCCGCGCTGTGACAACAACCGCAGGATCTGGCTCAGGCATTATCATGCCGCTTGCTGCCTACCTAAAGAAAAAAGGTATTGAACCGAGAACCAGAAACTACGTTGAACGTATTTATCGTGATGACAACGGCCGCGTCGTTGGTCTGTGCGTGCGCGAAGGTTATCGCTTTGGTAAAGAAGGTTCCGGCAGACCTAAAAACATTCAGGCTACAAAGGCAGTTTTACTTGCTCATGGCGGTTTTGGTGCCGACGTAAAGTACAGAAGTCTTTTGGATCCGAAATTAACTGAAATTTTCAAAACAACGAATCAGCCGGGTGCCACTTCAGAAATGTGGAAGGAAGCAGCACGTATCGGAGGAATGATGATCCAGTCCGATTGGATTCAGTGCACTCCATGGAACAATCCGCTTGAAAAAGGCATGGGCTACACCTGGAACTTCGGCCAGTACGTTGCCGGCGAGGCAGGTATCTGGGTTAATACAGAAGGCAAGCGCTTCGTTAACGAAAATGCTAACCGAAAGGTTCGTGCCGATGCGATCCTTGTTGAACAAGGCAAAGGTCTCAAGGCAGTTGCCGTTGCCAATAAAGCAGCGACAGCTTCTCTTGAAGGTCGTCGTCCAGGATTCATGGATAAGGCACTTAAGGATAACCTCATCAAACAGTATGATTCCTTGGATGCGTTAGCTGCTGATTGGAAGATGCCGGCCGATACTCTTAAAGCAAGTATTGCCCAGCTTAACGGGTATTTCAAGGACGGCAAAGATCCTCAATTTGGAAGAATCGTTAAGGATCTGAAGCCAATGGAAGAAGGCCCTTGGTATGCTATGGAAATGTCTCCTAAAGTTCACCACTGCATGGGCGGCTTGGCAACTACTATTGACGGCAAGGTACTGGATGTCTCAACTCTTGAACCTATCCCCGGACTTTACGCTGCAGGTGAGGCTACAGGCGGAACTCATGGCGCAGTTCGCATGGGTACAAACGCAATTCTTGACTGCTTAGTTATGGGAAGAGCTGCCGGTACAGCCGCTGCAACTCAAGGCTAATTTAAGGCTAGTAGGGGTGCTGCGGCACCCCTAGCAGGAGAGGATAAATGAGAAATTCTTTACTCGTAAGCTGTTTGGTAAGTTTTATGTTGGGTTCAGGATGCATGTGCGCTCAGGCGGCAGGTTTTGCGGACGGACATACATCAAAAGGGGTTCCTTGCGAAGCCTGTCATGTTTCCAAAGAAAAGCCGCAGATGCCGACTATCAACAATTGTGTCAAATGTCATGAACTTGAGGCTTTAACCGCAAAGACCGCCTCGGTTAAGCCGCAAAACCCGCATACATCTCCTCATTATCAAAATAAATTAGAGTGCAACAATTGCCATATAGGCCATGAGCCTTCGGAAAACTTCTGTGGGCAGTGCCACAACTTTGAATATAAAGTTCCTTAATTCTATTTTCTTGATTGATTGGTACTTTTCTCCTTGAACTTTAGTTCGGCCGACTTCCGTCAGTGAGGTCGGTTATTTTTTGGAGAGACTTAATGGTCCGAACTTATACGTTTAAGTTTGGCTGGAGGCATGAAGTAAACAGCTACTTATTCACATATCCGCTTCTTCAAGGAACACTTTCGATCTAGGCATCGTTTGCTGTTTTTACAGATGTCGTTAGTACAGCGAAGACTCACTATATCTGTATCGACTAACAGTTCTTAAAGATGGTGCTGCACTCATACAAAACGCAATTAATATCAATGGTTAGTTCGAATAAAGCTTTCTGTTTTAGATTGTTTGAGAGGAGAAATTCTCATCATGAAGACTCAAAATTTTTTCTGGACAATTGTGAGTATTTGTGAGGATAATGAATTGTCTCAAAACGTTAGGAGAAAAACAATGAAGCCTCAACATATTTTTATTGAACTAAGCGGGACTTCCAGAGAAATTGGTCTGAAATATGGTCAAGAAGCGAAAGTCATGATTCATCGCAACCTGGAATTCTACAAAGTCTTTTTCAAAGAATACGCTCATATGGAGTGGAACGAGGCTCAACATTTGGCTCAGAGTTTTATTCCTCTTATCGAAAAGAGTGCGTCTGATCTCTTAGAAGAAATGCGTGCAATTGCCGAAGGTGCTGAACTTTCTTTTGAAGATATTCTTACGCTAAATTGCCGCAGCGAAGTTATTTTTGCGCGTCCTGACGGCTGCAGTTTTATCGGTTTCCTTTCCAAACACGGAAAAGACGGCCATGTGTATATGGGACAGACTTGGGACTGGCTTATTCCGGCAGTTGAGAACGTTTGCGTCTTAAAGATTCAGAAAGAAGGAAAACCTGATCAGCTTATCGCCGTTGAAGCCGGCATGGTTGGAGGAAAAGGCTTGAACTCCGCCGGCATCGGTGTGTGCCTCAATGCTTTGAGCGTCGGAAAAGGTAAGGTTGGTATGCCTCTTCACGTTCTGTATCGTATGATTCTTAATACTACTAAGGCGAGCGATGCCGTTGAAGTAGTTTCTTTGGCACAAAGAGCTGGCTCAGGTAATTTTGATATTGGCACGGCTTCGGACTACATGTTCTGTCTCGAATACACTCCCGACAATTTCGATGTGCTTATGAGCGAAGGCGAACCAATCTGTCACACAAACCATTATCTGTCGCCGCTTTTCTTGGCCCAAGATACGTTTAAGCGGGACTTGCCCGAAACATTTATGCGTCTAAACACTCTGCGTCGCAAGGCGAAAGAGCTTGAATTCCCGGTTGATGAGAAAACGATTTTTGGAGTTTTATCTTCCCATCAAAATTTCCCAGACTCGGTTTGTTCACACGAGGATCCAATCGACTCTAAGTACAAGAGGTTCTGCACAATTTACGGCATTGTTATGGACCTCACCGCTCGCCGCCTCTGGATCACAGATGGACGCCCGTGCGAAGGAAAGATTTCGACATATGCACTTTAGAAACAGTGTTTAGCGTTTCTTAATATCAATATCGTATTTTCACCACCTCCGAGTATCTTTGGAGGTGGTCTCGTCTCATAAAACTTCTTCCGCTTGTTTGGTTCCCGAAATCTATGTGTTTAGGCCCAGCAGTCGTTAAAACTCAGCTCTGAGAGCAGACTGCCGAAGTTTTCGGAACGCTTTTTGCGCAGGAAAAGAAAATGAAAAAGCGGAAAGACCAAAGATCCTTCCGCACTCGAAACCAGTTACCGGCTAAAGACTAGAGAGCTGTGATTCTCTCAATCTGCTTACCTGGGTCAACAACGATAGCTTTCATGCCGCGGGCTTCAATAGCGTCTTTACCGTGTTCAGTACAGATAACGGTTGCGCCTTTAGAAACCAATTCACCATTGAAGAGAATCTTCTTGCCGTCGACGAAAGAAGCAACCGGAGTTTGAGTTGCCAAATCGTAGACAGTAATGTCGGCATCAGCTCCGACAGACAAATGTCCTTTGTTTTCTAAACGAAGCATGCGGGCTGGGTTCAAAGAAGTCTTCTGAGCGAATTCGCTGAGAGACAAGATGTCGAGCTTAACTAAGGACAAGCCTTGAGAAAGAATGACGTTGCGTGGAATGCAGCCGCCGTCAGTAGAAATTGCGTCAACAACAAAGGCTCCGTCATCGCGTTTAGCCTGAGCTAAGGCAATGCGTGGAAGCGGAGGATTGATATTGAAGCTTCCGCCAACGTTAGTCTTGGCAGCTTCCCATAACTTAAGTGCTTCTTCACCGGTCATCAGATCAGAGTATCCGCCAGCGTCGTATACAGCAAAAGCTTTGCGGGCAAGGAGAGCTTTTCTGACGCCGTCGGCATCTTCTGTAAATCCAAAGGCTCTTAAGCAGTTGCCTGTAACCTTAGATTGGATAGTGCCGTCAGGATTGCAAGTCAAACGAGTACCGTTCTTCGGAGAAACATAGCTTTCGCAGAAAATGTTCGGATTAGCTTTGAGCAAATCGATAGCAATTTTTGTCTCTTCCATTGCTTCATGGATAGCGCCGCGGCAGTACGCATTAATGTGAGCCAGATGCATCGGATATCCGTCGGCCATCTTAACGGCTTCAATCATGCCATTAATGTTGGAGCCGTTCTTCGTAGTGCCGGCATGCCAGGCAACATAAGCGCGTCTTTCAAGAGCCGTTCTGATGAGAAGAGCGGAAACTTCTGGATCCAAAGGATAATGGCCGCCAAGGAGCTTGACACCTAAAGCACCGTCTGCGAGAGATTTGTCGATAAGGTCAATCATCTCTTGCTGACTTGGAGTGGAGTTCTTGAAAGTGAACGGAGGGGAGGCAAACTGAAGGATTGCCATGTTGATGCCTACTCCGTATTCCGGAACATTGTCTAAGATGTCATCAAGCGGACCTGCCATATCCAAGCAGGTAGTTACGCCGTTCATTGCAAGCATTCTCGGACCGAATGGAGAGCCCCACATTGTTCCAAGGTGAACGTGACTGTCGATGATGCCCGGCTGAAGAGTTTTACCGGTGAAGTCAATAACTTCTTTGGCTTCTTCCTGAATTTCTCTTTGGACTTTCGCGATCTTGCCGTCCTGAATAGCAACGTCAGCAACTCCATTGACGGAGTTGAGAGGATCGACTACCCAAGCGTTTTTAAGAAGTAAGTCGTACATTATGTTGTTCTCCATTGTGATTGAGATGAATACCTAAGCCTAGTAAGTTTGGAAAATTTTTTCAAGAAGTTTCTGATTTCGGCCAAACCTGTGAAGTGCAAGTTGAAGAAGAATCCTGCATTTTTGAGCAGACAAGGTTCCTCCGGGAATTATTTGCATTTCCTGCCATTCGGCTTTGCCTTTGGTGACCGGTCCGGATCCGGTTCTGCTGGCTCTCACAACAGCAGGTTGATGCTCCGAATCTTTCACCACTTTCTCGACAACTGCCGGGACAGTACTGTTTCCGGTTAGTTCTAGGATAATTCCATCGGGTTTAGAAGCTAAACACCGTTCGAGTTGATGCCCGTCTTCATCAGCATGAGAAAGAATGATTTCAACTCGGGGAAAATCTTCAGCTTTGAAACTTTCTGAAATATGGAATTTAGAACTCAAAGTATGAGGTTTAACGGATTGAGTCAGGAAATCAATATCCTCTCCGATGATGTATCCCAGCGGGCCTGAAGTGAGTGAGCAAAAGGTCTCAACGGAAACCGTGTTGGTTTTGGAAACGTCTCTTGCTCCGTGAATTTGACCGTTTAAAGATACAAGGACACCTTTGTTCCAAGCCTGTTTTGACGAGGCAAGTCTTACTGCATTCAGCAGATTGAGCGGGCCGTCAGCTGATATCGCCGTCGCAGGCCTCATAGAGCCCGTCAAAACAACTGGTTTCTCGGTCTTAAGGGTCAGATTCAGGAAAAAAGCCGTTTCTTCCATGGTATCTGTGCCGTGGGTGATAACAAATCCATGAATCTTGGGATCCTCAGCCAACTTGTTGATAGTGCAGGTAAGCTTTAGCCAATCTGAGAGCTTGATGTTGCTTGACCCAATGTTCAGAAGAGGCAGGGCATCAATGTTAGCGATTTCAGCCAAAGCAGGAACTGCAGAGATAATGCTGCGGACATCCAAACCTTGGATACTGTATCCGGTCATTTGCGCCCCTGAGGCACCGGAGCTGACAATAGTCCCTCCGGTACCGATAATGACAATATGAGGTTTAGTCATAATGATGTAGGGGTTTAGTTAATTATTAACGCATAAAGATGGCAAGCAGTACAACCGCAACAATCATCGGAACGAAAGTGCGTTTAGCTACATCGAAAGGATTTGCTTTAGCCAATCCTGCTACCAGAATGGTAATACCGGCGATCGGAGATGCTGTACGGCCAGCTGCGCCTGCCAAGAATGCAAGAGAGCCAAGACTGTGGATATTCATGCCGAACTCGGCAGCATGAGGTGTTACTGCAGAGTTGAAGGCCATCGCACCTGCGTCACCGCTTCCCATCAGGACGGAAAGAACAAACGGACCGATGGAGCCGCCCCATTGAGCGATTTCATTAGATTGAACCATTACGCTGATCAAACCTTTGATAAGGCCGGAGGCTGTTAAACCTGCAGCGAGCACACCTGCCGCAATGATAATGCCCATGATGGCCCCGTAAGAGTCGCCCATGCCTTTGAAGAATTCTTTAGAGAATTGCTGAGGCTTTTTGAAGCTGACGAGGAGACAGACAATTGTACCAATGACCATGGCCTGAGCAACACCCATCTTAACGGTTGGAACCCAGAAGGTGAAAACAAGCATTAAGACGATTGGAATCAATGGAACGAGGGCTTTAATTGGGCTTGGTTTGAAATCGGTGGTTGCTTCTTGCTGTTCTAATGCTTGGACTGATGTTTTTTCGCCCTTGTTGTCGCCAAGGAGCCAGCAAACAATGAAAAGGCCGATTGCACCGACAACACCGATCATCAAGGAGAACTTGCCGTGATAAGAAATGAGCTCCATGATGGTCATGTGAGCCATATCAGAAACATAGGCGTTGTGGGACAGGCCCGGAGAGAGCAAAGAACCTGTGGTTCCCATTAGAACGGCAGCTGCAGCAGCTGCGGGTTTAAATCCGGCTCTTAAGAGCAGGGGAATCATTGTCGTACCTACGACAGCGCCAACACCGGCTGCTGATGGAATGGCGATATTGATGCCGAACGTCAGCAATGATGTGATTGGGATCATTAAAAGACCAACATTTCTGATAGGACGGGTCAGATAATGAACTAAAGAGCGGTCGCATTCAGTAAATGTAACGCAGTAGGCAAAACCGGTAGCGGAACAGATGGCTCCGATTAAGGCTGGATTAACCATGGTTTTTGCGAAAGCATTTAAACCTGCCATCGGGTCCAGGGCTAAGCAGCAGAGGAGGAAGCCGCCTCCAAAAAGGACTAGACGAGTTTCGTATTGTTTGATGAGAAGGTAACCCATGAGAATGAGTACCAGAATTGCAATCCATCCGGTAATGGGCATAAGAGTCTCCTTAGAAGGAAGTTGGGGAGGTCAGTTCCATATTCTTAGAACTTGAAGAAATTTTAAGACCTCTTGGCCAAGTCATTAGAATGCCAAGTATGACTAGTAGGAATAGTATTGCCCTAAGAACTCTGGAAAACCCGGGGAAAAATTAGAATATAACTCTGAATAATTCTTAAAAGTGAGAAAAGGTTCTCAATTATCCCACCTTAAAACCGTCTTTGACCCATGGAGCAAAATCAAGAATCTGAGGAATAAGCTGCCGCTCTACATACCGCGTGCTGACGTCATAGATGATTCCTGATTCAATAAGGAACTCTTGCTCGCGGCCAATGAGAAATACTTCCCGAGAAAACAGCGGAGGCTGCATGGGTCTAACAATTAGATTAGGCAGCATATGAAGGTTCTGAAGGATTGTGGTCGGCCGTGAGAATCCCCAGCCGATGCCCTCGGAGATTAATTTAACCATTAGTGCATTCGTGTCCACGGAAATTCTATCGGGAAAGGTGAGCCCGTGAACTCTCATGAAGGTGTCATTAATTTCGCCGGCGCCGGTTTCGCTCCAATACCTCACTAAGGGCAGTCCGCAAGTGGCAAGCCTCTGCCAACTCCAAGTTTGATCTTTTTCCTTTTCAAAGCTTTTCGGAAGCATGAGGATGGATGGTTCGGTAAAAATCCTTTTTGTGAAGATGTGCGGAGTTTCACTGGACACTACGTTGGTGATAATCAGATCCAGCTTACGTTCAACGAGTCTTTGCATCAGGACATTCGCACTTGCAGAAATCATCGTGATTTGTGAAAGATTCGGAAGCGCGTGCTTGATAATCTCAAATCCCAGATGCAAATGAAGGCTTTCGAGGATTCCAACGCGAAGAATAGGTTTGATGTAATTTTTGCTCTGCAGGGAGGACAGCGAGCGAAGCATTTCTCCTTTCAGTCCATGAAGGTTTTTATGCAGAAGACGAGCTTCGGGAGTTAGCGCCAGAGGCCGAGAACTGCGGATAAAAAGTTCAAATCCAAGCTCTTTTTCGAATTTCTGCATGGTCTTAGAAACTGCTGACTGCGTTATGCCCAGGGCATTGGCCACTGCCGAAAAATTCCGCATGTCGCAGCACATCATGAACATGACCGCCGGCGCACTCAGTAAAGAATTGCTGATATGAGGTTTCATGGGGCAGTCCTTCGAGGAAAGAGGTTGGTAGGTTTAATTCGGCGAGAAGACCTGTGCTTCCGGTTTTGCCTCTGAGAGCTTTTCCAATGGAACGACAATCTGCGGAGCTCCCTCTACCCACGGTGCAACCTGATAAGGCTGAAAATGAATAATGACTTTACCCGGAGCCAATTGGATTTCACTGAAATTTGCAAGCGTAGGGTACGTTCCGTAGGCAATCATGTCTGCGTCGGCTTGTTCACCGATTTTTTCTTTAAGTGCCGATGCGCAGAACTGAGACAGAAGCTTTAATGCCACGGAAGGTTCCTCAAACAAATCTTGGAACTGAAGTTCTCGGTCAGTCTTTAAGTCAAAATTGAGGACATCTTCGGAATAGTTGCCATGAGCGCCTCCCGAGTAAGACTCAATGGTGAACACTATGCTCACAATGTCTTTAGAAGGTTGAGTAACTGTGAAAGAGCCGTTCATATCCCACTGAGCAAGCTTTCTGCTTTCTTCATCCATCTCTTCAAAATTTTCATTTGCCATTTGCAGATAGGCGCTTGCTTGATTGTCGACGAAGAATTTAATGGCTTTATCAATATTTTTCTTACCGAAAACCGGATAGGACATAGAAACGGAGGGCCGTTTTGCGTTTTCAATTTGAATAGTGCTGTTTTGGTATTCCAGAAGCTGTTGAGCCGAAACGGCACTTGCTGAGCAGGGAAGAACCAAAGAGCAAACAGCGATGAAGCATACGATAGGAAGTTTGTAGTAATGCAATTCGAATTCCTCTCAATGTTCTAAAAGCCTGCCGGCATGATAACACCGGATATCAAAGAAGCCTTGGAAAATCTATCGTCTTCACTTGAGATTCTCACTAGAAATAAGGATAGATTAGCCGGCAGCCTAAGAAGACAAGTGAAAACTCGCTCTCAGGTGATCAAAAAACTATCCGAAAATTCAAAGAAGGCGTGCTCTGTCATCCATAATCTAATAACACTTTATTACAACTTATTCAGAAAAAGGATTTTCCATGTCGGCTGCTCTAAATGCCGGCCCGATGCAGCAGGGTCCGGATATCAATAAAGGTTGGATTATCACGATTGTGGCCTACTTTGTCGCCATCGCATTGGGCGTCTGGGTTGGTGTTTGGGGAGGAGAAGTCTCCAACAGTGTTGCAGCCTTCCTCAGCACTGTGTTCATTAAGTTATTTAAGTTCATCAGTATTCCAATTATTTCCGTTTCTATCATATCGACCCTGGCATCTTTATCAGAGTCTCAGGATTCCGGAAGAATTTTTAAACACACCATTTTCTATACATTGCTGACAACCTTGCTGGCTGCTGGTTTGGCTGCGATTCTCTATGTGCTCTTTTCTCCGGCCAACGTTGCCATGCCGGCCGAGACTGCGCCTGCAGTAGCCGGAATTGCTAAGCACTCTTATTTGGAATATGTTCAATCGGTCATTCCGGATAATTTCCTGACACCGTTCCAGACAGCAAACGTTCTTTCCGTTTTGTTGATTTCCCTGGCAGTCGGTATTGCTATTTCCAAACTCCCTCAGAACTCTAAGCCGAAAGAAGTTATCTACAACTTCGTCGTAGCGTGCCAGCAAGTGCTCTTCATCATGGTCAAATGGCTTATCGTCATTCTGCCGTTAGGTATTTTTGGTTTCGTGGCTTCTCTGGCCCAAGAGCTTTCCAGCGGCATCCAATTAGGAGGGCTGGCAACTTACTTCATCGTAGTGGTCGCTGCTAACTTAATTCAGATGTTTATCGTACTTCCGGCCTTCCTGTTGGTTAAGGGTATCAATCCTCTCAAGGTCGCTAAAGGAATGTTCCCGGCCCTGGCTGTGGCATTTTTCTCTAAATCTTCTGCCGGTACGCTGCCTGTCACGATGGCGAGCGCAGAAAACAATCTCCGCATTCATCCGGAAGTATCCCGCTTTGTTCTGCCGATCTGCACCACAATCAACATGAATGGGTGCGCCGCTTTCATTCTGATTACGGTGGTTTACCTCATGCAGAATGCGGGTATTGAAATTACTCCGATGACATTGGTTATCTGGGTATTCATCGCAACCATTGCCGCTATCGGAAACGCCGGGGTTCCAATGGGCTGTTTCTTCCTCTCAGCAAGCTTACTTGCCAGCATGAACGTTCCAATTCTTCTGATGGGCGTAATTCTTCCGTTCTATGCAGTTGTGGATATGATTGAAACCACCCTTAATGTTTGGTCGGATAGTAATGTCGCTACGGCGGTCAATAAGGATTTATTTAACCAGGCGCCTTAACCAAAGTTAAACCAACGAAGCGGAATTCGGAAAAACCGGTTCTGCTTTTCTTATGGAGTTTTGAGTCGCGGGAGTTGAGCCACACATTGATTCTGCGATCTTCTGTGGATACATGAAACAATAGAAACTTAGCCGGAGCGCTGCTTTTCTTTAAAGGCATCTATACGATTAAAAAAGGAGGCTAGCTGCATGGCTGTTTTAAAAGGCAGTTTGCTCAGCGCTGAGGACCGATTCAATGTAGTGTTTGATAATAGAAATAGGTGCACCCCCACAACTTGCAGCAAAATAAGAAGGAG
>NZ_CABSJB010000017.1:0-58935 GCF_902477955.1 uncultured Turicimonas sp.
CGTCAGTAAAGCAGATATCCGCAAGAAAGTTGAACCTTTGCTGGAGCTTGTCGGTTTAACCGAACATGCGAACAAATATCCTTCGCAGCTCTCCGGCGGTCAGAAGCAAAGAGTCGGTATTGCCCGTGCCCTTTCCTCTGACCCGAAGATTCTTCTCAGCGATGAAGCGACCTCCGCGCTCGACCCGGAAACCACTCAGGCTACTTTGCAGCTCCTCAAAAAGATTAATCAGGAACTGGGCCTAACTATCGTCATGATTACTCATGAAATGGATGTCGTTAAGCAAATTTGTCATCGAGTCGTCGTGATGAATAAAGGCCAAGTAGTTGAAGAAGGGAGCGTTTTGGACGTTTTCCGCGATCCTCAGCATGAAGTCACGCAAGCTATGCTCGGTACCGCCTTAGCAGCACGAACCATCCCTGCTTCTATGAAAGAGAAGATTCAGAAGCTCATGCAAGGCACGGACTCTAAAGGCAGACCAATGCACCTGCTGCGCTTAACCTTCGTCGGATCCAATACGACGGAACCGGTTCTTTCCGCTGCTTGCCACAAATACGATCTTGACTTCAACATTCTTCTCGGCCAAGTCGACGAAGTTCAAGGCGAAAGCTACGGTACGCTCACCCTAGTAATGATGGGAGAAAAAGCCGATTACCAAGCCGCCGTTGAATTCATCAAAGCCAATAACGTCAAAGTCGAGGAGTTAAGCGATGTCATCTAATATTATTCAACTGCTATGGGACTCCTTTCTTGAGACCATATTGATGGTCGGTATTTCCGGAGGTCTCGGAGCCGCTATCGGCATTCCTTTGGGTGTATTTCTTTTCATCACCTCTCCTAAAGGAATCATGCCGAAACCTTTAGCCAACAGAATTATCGGCACTCTTGTGAACGCCGTTCGTTCCACCCCGTTCATTATTCTTTTGGTTGCCATCATTCCATTTACCCGTTTGATTGTGGGCTCTTCCATCGGTACCGTTGCAGCTATCGTTCCTTTAACTATCGCAGCGGCCCCTTTGATTGCCCGTTTAGTTGAAACCAGTCTTCGCGAAGTGGACAAAGGTCTCATTGAGGCTGCACAATCCATGGGTGCCTCAAATCAGCAGATCATCATGAAAGTTTTGCTTCCGGAAGCCATGCCGGGCATTCTTGCCGGATTAACCATTGCTTTCGTGGCTCTTGTCGGCAGTTCTGCCATGGCCGGTGCCGTCGGTGGCGGCGGTCTGGGCGACATGGGCATTCGTTACGGTTATCAACGCTTCATGCCTGATGTCATGGCAGCTGTTGTGGTTATCCTTATCATTTTCGTTCAAAGCCTTCAAAGCTTTGGAGACTGGGCAGTTCGCCGGGCTTCCCACAAATAAAAAATTTGGAAGAAGGATTCAGATTTGATGTAGAATTCTTTCTTCTGCGGGTGTAGCTCAATGGTAGAGCAGAAGCTTCCCAAGCTTACGACGAGGGTTCGATTCCCTTCACCCGCTCCAACCTTTTCTTTCCTCACTTCCTCAAGTTTTATTCGAACAAGGATACAAAATCCTTCCGGTTCATTGCCGTTAAATAATTTAGAATTTCTGCAAATTATTTACTTGCATTGAAAAATGTCACAAGAACTGACTCCGGAAAAACTTGAAGAACTCAAACATAGCCATATACGCAGTTTTAGTACTCGTAAAGGCAGAATCAGCCATGCTCAAGAAAGAGCTTTAACCGAGCTTTTCCCAAAATACGAACTCAAATACGACAAAGAGAACAAAGTTAACGCCAAAGAACTCTTCGGCAACGATAATCCTGTTGTTCTTGAAATCGGCTGTGGTATGGGAGAAACCACCGCTGCAATTGCAGAGGCTCATCCCGAGGTTAATTTCATCGGCTGCGAAATCTTCCCTTCCGGAGTGGGTGCGCTGTCTCTTCTCTTAGAAGAAAAGCAATTAAAAAACGTTCGTCTCTTTAAACACGATGCTGTTGAAGTCGTTAGAGACATGATTGCTGACGGTTCTTTAGACGGAGTGCACATTTACTTCCCCGACCCGTGGAGAAAAGCAAGACATCACAAGAGACGCCTAATCTCTCCCTTCTTTGTTGATCTCCTCTCTCCCAAACTCAAGACAGGTGCTTATCTGCACTGCGCAACAGACTGGGAAAACTATGCGGAACAAATGATGGAAGTGCTTTCTGCCGCACCATTGCTGAAAAATAAGTACGAAGGATTCTCTCCGGTTGCAGAAAATCCAATCACTAAGCGTCCGGTCACTAAATTCAATGAACGAGGAAATCGTCTCGGACATGGATGCTGGGATTTGATTTTCTTGAAGAAGTAACCGTCAAGACTTTTGGATATGAAGAAGGCTCCCAACGGGAGCCTGATTTTTGTGAATCCGGATTCGCTTCAAACCAAGCCTACCACTTCACAAGGCCTGTCATCCAGGTGACCAAAATAACGCCGCCGAAGAAAATTCGATACCAGCCGAAAGCAGAGAAATCGTGTCTGGCAACGTAATGTAAAAGCCAACGTACTACGACCAAAGCAGAAAAGAAAGAAACTACAAAACCGATACTGATAACCGGAAGACTATCGGCTGACAGAATATCTCTTGACTGCCAGAGTTCATAGACCGTCGCACCGAAAATAGTTGGAATAGCCAGAAAGAAAGAAAACTCGGTTGCTGCCGTTCTTGATAAACCGATAACGAGACCGCCGATGATAGTTGCTCCGGAACGGCTGGTTCCGGGAATCATTGCGAGACATTGAAGGAAACCGACCTTCAACGCGTCTTTCCAAGACATATCGTCCATGGTGGCGACTCTCGGTGTATAGCTCTTCTTGTCTTGATATCTCTCAACAATGAGAATGATGATACCGCCGATAACCAAAGCCGCAGCCACAGATACCGGGTTAAATAACCACTCTTTAATATACTTGGCAACCATAACACCAATAACCGCAGCCGGAAGAAAGGCAATAATCGTATTCCAAGCGAGTTTCTGCTGAGTCGGTTCAGTAAAGAGTCCTTTGCAAATTTTGAGAATACGCTCGCGGTAATACCAGCAGACCGCGACAATTGCACCGGCCTGAATAGCGATGTAAAACGTGTCAGCTTCTTGGCCCGTGTAGTCCAACAAGCTTCCGAAAACAATTAAATGGCCGGTAGAAGAAACCGGTAAAAATTCCGTCAGTCCTTCGACAATTCCTAAAATTACGGCTTTTAAATAAAGAATCCAATCCATGTCTGTTTTTATTCCGGCATAAAGAATTTTTTAAATACTGGCACTAAAGCTTTCTGCTGATCAGAACTGAGCTGGTTGAACACCTCATCTGTCTTAGCATTGCAATAAGATTTTTCGCGGTTAGAGAGAATACCGCATCGGTAGAACTCAAAAAGCAATTCAGAATTAATAAGTTTGTGAGCTTCGCCAAGTTCTTTTTGTACGCTTTGATTAAAGGCCACAAAACTTTGTTTGTCTTTTTCAATGGCCGCGGCCTCTTTTTCTGCGTCAGCCTGAAATTTGATAAAAGATCCGGCGGCAACCACAACAACAAATGCCGCGACCACCCAAGGCCCGCGGTTTCTGGAAAAAATAAGCATCTAAGTTCTACCTAAAAATCTTGCAGGATTTACCGCATCCAGCAGATCTTTTTCTACCGGATTGGGCTCACCTGTTACTTGGGCCGCAATTATACGTGCTCCCAAATCGCTGAAAATTAGGCCCCGAGATCCCATACCCGTATTTAGGAATAAAGTGTCATTGACGGAGTCTTTTTCTGATACAAAGCCTTCCGTTAAAAATCCGAGAGGAACATTTCCAATCAGAGGAAGCCTATCAGAGGGAGCAGAGCGAATACCTTCGTAAAAGCCTATAGCAGTGCCGAATCCTACATTGGGAAGCATCTTATAAAGCTTTTCGGCATTTTGCTTATGAGCCTCTCTTTCGTCCATGGGTGAGCCCTCTCGCTCGTAAGTTGCACCTACGCCAACCCAATTGTCCCCATCATTGATGATATAACCCGGACCGGTCACAGCTCCTTTTAATTTCGGCAGCTCTTCTCCGCTTAAAAGGCTTAATCTTCCATGCCAGTTAGTAACCGGGATATTGTCCGAGGCTATTTTCAAAAGAGAGCTTCCGGGGCACAGAATGCAAACGGATGCTCTTGCAAGCTCCTCCCCGGCAGCTCCATAAGCGACCCACTTTCCTTCTTCTCGTGTTAAACCGGACACTCGAGAATTGAATAAGCACGATGCTCCGGAGGCAAAAAGTCTATCTCTTACAAAACGACCGGCTTCAACTAACCCAGCCGTAGGATGAAGCAAAGCGCCATTCGAGGCTTCATAGCCGATTAAGGCTGAGACTTCTTCCCTGCTTAACAATCTCAAAAAATTGTCCGGGAACCGGAAGGGCTTGTTATTTTGAAACCACTTCTCCCACTTCCTATATTCCGTCTCATCTCTGGCGATCTGCGGCAATCCATTAAGGTGAAAATATTCAGGGAAGTCACGGCTGATTTCTCTGAGCACGTCAAAACCGACTCGAGAAAGTCTATAAAGAAGATTTTCGTCGCCGGCCGGTTGGAAATGTGCGATGGCATAACGAATTGCCGATGCGGCAGATGCGGCTACCCTTCCTTCGTCAATAACCGTTACTTTCCAGCCTCTTCGTGCGAATTCACAAGCACAGGCCGTCCCGGCCATTCCGGCACCAATGACTAGAAGCGTGGAATCCGGAAACTTTTCAGTATAAGGAACTTCTTGAGAGCGTCTGTGAGAAAACTTCGGACGATAGACGCCCACTGTCATCTGCGATTTCTTGCCAAAGCCTTGAACTTTTTGAACTTCAAAACCCGCGTTATGGAGATCCTCACGAACGTGCGAAGATACGCACCAAGTTGCTACGGTAGCTTCAGGTTTTGCGAACTTCGAAAGAGAATTCAGAACGCTTCGTTTCCACATAGCATCGTTCTTGGCCGGAGAAAAGCCGTCAAGATAAAGAGCGTTGTATTTCAAAGCCAGCTTCTTCGACGCAAACGCAACATCCATGAAATATAAAGTCAAAACGACACGGCCGTCATTGAAGTAAAGGCGATGCACCCCGGGAACACAGTTAGGCCATTGTTCAGCCAGTTCGGCAGCTTCCTCTGCAACCTCCGGATCGGCAAAGCAAAGCAAATCTTCTTTAGATGCGGGGAACTTTTCAATAGAAACGAAATGGAGAGAATCCGAGCGATTCGGATCTTCTCTCCATGTTTTTAAAGTCGTTAGAAAATTCGTCCCGAGCCCGAAACCATTTTCCAGAATGACAAAACTCGGACGGCCCTGCCAGGCCTGAGGCAGATTATTCCCCTTAATAAAAACATGCAGAGCTTGGCCGACTGCTCCTTGACGGGAGGCATAAATATCTCCGAACTCTGCACTGTAAGGGTGCCCGTCCTGATCAGTGATTTGAGCAGGACGAATTTCCTCCTTCTCTGACATTAATCTTTGAGAGGTTTGAATCTCAGGCGATGCGGTGTGGCACCTTCACCAAGACGACGCTTCTTATCTGCTTCATACTCGGTGTAGTTGCCTGCAAAGAATTCAACCTTGGAATCGCCTTCAAAAGAAAGGATATGGGTTGCGATTCTGTCCAAGAACCAACGATCATGGGAAATAACCATGGCGCAGCCGGCAAACTCCAACAGAGCTTCTTCCAAAGCACGAAGAGTTTCAACGTCCAAGTCATTGGAAGGTTCGTCAAGAAGAAGAACATTGCCGCCGTTCAAGAGGGTCTTGGCCATATGAAGACGTCCGCGTTCACCGCCGGACAAATTACCGACGATCTTCTGCTGATCTCCGCCCTTGAAGTTGAATCTGCCGATATACGCACGGCTCGGCATTTCGAACTTGCCGACCTTGAGAATATCAAGACCGTTGGAAACAGCTTCCCAAACAGTCTTATCGTTCGGGAGAGACTCTCTTGTCTGAGTAACAGAACTAATCTTAACTGTAGAACCAATATCAATCTCACCGGAATCAGGCTTCTGGTCACCAGTAATCAACTTGAATAATGTGGACTTACCTGCACCGTTCGGGCCGATAACACCGACAATTGCTCCGGGCGGAATCGTAAAGCTCAGGTTATCGAACAAAAGCTTATCGCCGAAGGCCTTAGAGACATTCTTGAACTCAATGACTTTATCACCGAGACGGTCAGCGACAGGAATAAAGATTTCGTTGGTTTCGTTACGTTTCTGGTATTCGTAAGAACTCATCTCTTCGAAACGCTGCAAACGTGCCTTGCTCTTAGCTTGTCTGCCTTTTGCATTCTGACGGACCCATTCAAGTTCGTGCTTCATGGCTTTGATTCGAGCGTCTTCTTTCTTCTGTTCCATCAACAGACGCTGTTCTTTCTGATCGAGCCAGGAAGAATAGTTTCCTTTCCAAGGAATACCGTGACCGCGGTCCAATTCCAAAATCCATTCAGCAGCATTGTCCAAGAAGTATCTGTCGTGAGTTACGGCAACAACGGTTCCTGGGAATCTCTGGAGGAATTGTTCAAGCCAGTCAACGCTTTCCGCATCCAAGTGGTTGGTCGGTTCGTCAAGAAGAAGCATATCCGGTCTGGAAAGCAGCAGACGGCAAAGAGCCACACGGCGTTTTTCTCCGCCGGAAAGATTGCCGATGCGTGCATCCCATGGAGGAAGACGCAATGCATCAGCCGCAATTTCCATTTGAGTCTCGGCATTGGTACCGCTGGTCGCGATAATGGCTTCCAATCTAGCTTGCTCGGCTGCCAATGCATCAAAATCTGCGTCCGGATCAGCGTAGGCTTCGTAAATCTTGTTCAGCTTATCCTGGGCTGAAAAAACTTCACCAAGACCTTCAGCGACGGTTTCTTTAACTGTTTTTTCAGGATCAAGGACAGGCTCCTGCGGTAAATAACCGATGTTTAAGCCCGGCATTGGAATGGCTTCGCCTTCAATCTCTTTATCGATACCTGCCATGATTTTCAGGAGGGAGGATTTGCCTGCGCCATTCAAACCTAAAACACCAATTTTTGCACCGGGAAAGAAAGACAAAGAAATGTCCTTCAGAATTTGTCTTTTTGGTGGAACGATTTTTCCAACTCGGTTCATCGTATAAACGAATTGAGCCATACCATATCCTTTAAAAAAATGCCCGCAATTTCTATGCGGGAGTAATGTAATTGAATTTTATTGGTTCGACGTTCGAATTGTTATTTCTTCTTTGGATGGAATAACCAAATTTTACGTATTTTTTCAAAGCGTTCCGCTGCTTTTTTCCTCTTTTCACCCATTTCGTTGGGACGGAAAGCAATCCACTTTTTATATACGCCACGCAGATCCATCGCCTTTAAGAAACCGACCAACCTAGAAGGAAGGCCGCGTGTTTTCATCGCTGTCTGAAAATCGATGAGCGCCGGGCGATTGTCCGGTTTAACAATCCAATTTCCCATCGCACCGGTATCAAGATGGACCAATCCTTTCTTGTGGATGTCTCGAAGAATTCTCTCGCACTCGGTTAAGAATTCCGGAGTAATTTTGTCTGCAGGATAGTCTCGCAAGGAGTCCCCTTCAACATATTCAAATGCCAGACAACAAGAGTCAACAAAGAAAGGATTCTGAGGGACGCCCTCAATACCGTTAAGCATTGAAATCGCGTTAAGTTCGCGCTTGAGAAGAATCTTGGCATAAGAATTTCTGACGAACCAATTACAATCAGAATAGTCCTTTACGGTCCACTTCTTGTTGCCAAAAGTGAGCGTTCCAACTTCCGGATGCCACTGCGACGATCTTCTGAGACGAACATAATCGTGCTGGTGACTCAGAAGATAAATTCGATCAAAAGGTTTTTGAAATTCCAATGTTATTCTTCCTCATCTTCATCCAAATTTTTAGCCGTTCCGAAAATGGAACAAAGCCAAATTCCAACTTGGTAGAGAATTACCAAAGGCAAAGCCAGGAGAAGTTGAGAGAGGACGTCAGGGGGAGTAAAGATCGCAGCAATCACGAAGGCGCCTACGACCATGTAAGGGCGTGCTTTTTTTAGTTTTTCTACGGTTGTAATGCCGAGTCTGTTGAGAACTACCACAACGATAGGAACTTCGAACGTCACACCGAACGCAATAAAGAGGGCCAAGACGAAGCCGAAATAGGAATCGATATCCGGTGCAAAGTTAACGGAATCCGGTGAGAACCCAGCAATGAACTGAAACACCATCCTAAATACAATGAAATAGCAATAAGCCATTCCAAGGAAAAACATAACCAAAGAAGAGATGATGATTGGTAATGCGAGCCTCTTCTCTTTTCTATATAAACCGGGGGCAATAAATCCCCACATCTGCCAAAGTACGTATGGCAGAGCAATAATAAAGGCCACGAAAAGCGTTACCTTCAAAGGCACCATGAATGGTGCGATAACGCCTGTTGCCAGCAGCTTTGCGCCTTGAGGCAGAGCGACCATCAGTGGTTGGCTGAGGTAGTCGAAGATCTGCTTCATAAACGGGGAGAGGCAGGCGAATACCAACAAAATCGCCGCAGCCATGCGAACGATTCTGGAGCGAAGCTCAACTAGGTGAGCGACAAGGGTCTGTTCCTTGTCATCTTCCGGCCCTTCTAACTCTAAGTCTTTATCGCTCATGAGATTATGAATATCTACTTCTAGTCTTGTGAATTCTATTGAGTTTAGCTGCAACAGCCAATTTGTTTACGTGACCGCGTCTAACAGAACGGCTCTGTTTTTTAGAGCCCGAAGTATTGGACTGAATCATCGCCTTCAGCTCTTCAACTTCTTTACTCAATGCAGCAATTTTTTCCGATTCTGTAATTGAATTAAAGTCCACTCCGCTGGAAGTACCGATTAAGGAATCTTCTTCGGTCAATGCCGGAGGAACAGGAACCGGAATAGAGGTCTGACCGGACTCTGTATCGTTCCAAGCAAATGCCCCCTCTAAGTTAGAGGTATCGACTTTATCCGGAGTGATTTCCCAAGCAGTTTGCTTCTCAGCAGCCGGAGTTTCCACCATGTTTTCGATAGAAGCTTCGGATTGTGCTGCAGCCTTAGGAGCCGTATCAGAAAGCCATTGATTCTTGACTTCGTTTTTTACTTCGTTGATTTGAGCCGCAGTGTCCTTGGCTTGGTCTTCCATACTTTTGCCAATGGAATTGACTGCGGAATTCAGATCGGATACTTCTTTCTCAATCTGATTTTGTGTGTTGCGCAAGTTATCCTGAAGATCGCTAGCCATTTTCTTAGCGTCTTCTTGAATCTTCTTCAGTTCGGATAACTGAATTTCTTTGTCAATATCAGTCTTGACCTGAGTAACAAAACGCTGCGCTTTCCCCATTAAAGAACCCGCAGTCTTAGCAACCTGAGGGAGTTTGTCAGGCCCTAGCACCACAAGAGCAACTGCAGCGATAAGGCCGATCTCTCCCATGCTGAAATCTAGCATAGGACAATACTTCTAAATTAAGCTTCTTTCTTTTCAGTTGCTTTAACGTCAACAACGTCTTCAGCTTTCTTTTCAGCAACCTGAGGGGCAGGCTTTGTTTCAGCTTTAGCTTCGGCCTCAGCTTCTTTCATGCCTTCTTTGAAACCTTTAACGGCGCCGCCGAGATCTTTACCCATGTTCTTGAGTTTGCTGGTACCGAAAATCAAGACAACGATAACAAGTACGACAAGCCAATGCCAAATAGAAAATGAACCCATTATTTACTCCTAGAGTTTTGTCCAAGGACGGGGACCGCCTAAGACATGAATATGAATATGATTAACTTCTTGGCCGCCGTCGTGACCGGTGTTGATGACCACACGGAAACCATTATTTGCACCTGCTTCTTTGGCAAGGACAGGAGCTAAAGCCAGCATTTTACCTAAAAGCGGCTCTTCGTTCTTTCCCATTACAGCCAGGGAATCGTAGTGCTGTTTTGGAATAATCAACAAATGGACGGGTGCTGCAGGATTGATATCTTTGAAAGCAATAACTTCTTCGTCCTCGTAGACTTTCTTAGAAGGAATCTCTCCTTTTGCAATCTTACAGAACAGGCAATCGTCCTTTTGCATAATCTTCTCCAATCTAACATTTAATATTTTTCAATAAATGCTCTCAGTACTCAATATGAATTACCCTAAGATTTACATTTATTGAAGTTTTTATTTATTTCTAATCCTTGCGGGAGGCTTTCTCTACCAGGCCTGAAGTCCCTTCTCTTCTCTGCAGTTCCATTAGGACTTGTTCGGGTCTCAGACCGGCCTGTGATAATACCACCATTGAATGAAACCAAAGGTCGGCAACTTCATAGATGAGGTGATCAGGGTCGTTATCCTTTCCGGCCATGACAACTTCGGTTGCCTCTTCGCCGACTTTCTTTAATGCAGCATCCGGTCCTTTTGAGAACAGTTTTGCTACATAAGAAGTGTGAGGATCAGCTCCTTTGCGGCTATCGATAACATCGGCGATCTCACTGATTACAGGAATTCTTTCCATTTGTTCCTCTTATTTATGGTTTGCGTACATTACGTCCGGAGACTTAAGTACATCTGAATTCTCTTTCCAAGCATTGCCTTTCAAGGTTTTATAGAAACAGCTTCTATGCCCGGTATGACATGCAATACCTCCGATTTGCTCAACCTTATAAATGACAGCATCGCCGTCGCAATCGAGAAGAATTTCGGAGACTTTTTGAATATTGCCGCTCTCTTCGCCCTTTCTCCACAACTTCGAACGAGAACGGGAAAAGTATGTTCCGCGACCGGTTTTAACCGTTTCTTCGAGTGCTTCCTTATTGGCCCAAGCCAACATCAAAATCGTGCCGTCCTTGGCGTCTTGCGCTATCACCGGGACGAGACCTTTAGAGTCAAAGTGAATTTCGTCAATAAACATCTTAGTCCAACCTCACCGGAATACCGTGATCCCGCATGTATTGCTTAGCTTGCCCGACGGTATATTCTCCGAAGTGGAAGATAGAAGCCGCAAGCACAGCGTCAGCCTGCCCGATCTTAATGCCGTCGACCAAATGCTGAAGGTTACCGACGCCGCCGGAAGCAATAATCGGAATATCCACGGCGTTGCTGACGGCGGCCGTCAGTTCAAGGTCAAATCCTTTTTTAGTCCCGTCGCCGTCCATACTGGTAAGCAAAATCTCGCCGGCCCCGAGAGACTGAACTTTCTTGGCCCATTCCACGGCATCAATGCCGGTATTGACACGTCCGCCGTGAGTATAGACTTCCCACTTATTTTCGCCTGCTCTCTTAGCATCGATAGCCACGACGATGCACTGAGAACCGTAGATAGCTGCGGAATTTCCAATGAGATCCGGATTTTTAACGCCGGCAGAGTTGATGGAAACCTTATCGGCTCCGGAATTCAACAGACGGCGAATATCTCCGACTTCTCTGACACCGCCTCCGACAGTGAGCGGAATAAATACCTGTGCGGCTACATCTTCAATTACCTTAAGAATTAAGCCTCTGTTGTCAGACGTGGCGGTAATATCCAAGAACGTAATTTCGTCGGCACCTTGTTCATCGTAACGGCGAGCAACTTCAACGGGATCACCGGCTTCACGGAGTTCTACGAAGTTAACGCCTTTAACTACTTTACCGTCAGTGACGTCTAAGCAAGGAATAATTCTTTTGGCGAGCATTAGAAACTCCAGTTGGGTTTGTGATTTTTAACTAATTCCAAAGCTTCTTTGAAGTCCAAGGTGTGCTCATACAAAGAACGTCCGAGGACAGCCATGGTGACGCCGTCGTATTCGACATCGAGCAGCTTGCGGATATCGTCTAAGTCGCGGATACCGCCGGAAGCAATGACCGGAATATCGATGGCTCTAGCTAAGTCAGCTGTAGCTTCAACGTTACAGCCGGTAAGCATGCCGTCACGGGAAATATCGGTATAAAGAATGGCGTCAACGCCGTAATCTTGGAATTTCTTAGCTAAATCGATTGCAGTACGGCCGGAAGACTTAGTCCAACCATCAGTCATGACGATACCGTCTTTAGCGTCCAAGCCGACAATCACGCTGCCGCCGTATTGGCTGCACACATCATGCAGGAAACCGGGGGCTTTGACGGCAGCAGTTCCGATCACCACAAAATCAACACCGGCATCCAGAGTTTTTTCGACTCTTTCAAGAGTTCTCATGCCGCCGCCGACTTCGATTTCGACGTCTTCCCCGAACTCTTCGGAAATTTTACGAATGATTGGGAGGTTTACCGGCTTGCCGGTTCTGGCACCGTCCAAATCAACAATATGAATTCTTTCTGCTCCCATCTCAACCCATTGTCTGGCCTGTGCTACAGGATCTTCGTTAAAAACGGAGATATTGGATGTCAAATCACCTTGGCGCAGACGGACACACTTGCCGTCCTTAATGTCAATAGCGGGAATTAAAAGCATGGTAGTACTTCTTTTTATAAAAACTTAAGATCAAGGTTTCCAAGTTAGGAAATTGCTGTAGAGCTTCAAGCCCATATCAGCACTTTTTTCAGGATGGAATTGGGTGGCAAAAATGTAGTCTTTGGCCACTGCCACGGTAACTTTTCTACCGTAGTCAGTTGTTCCTGCAATCAAATTCAAATCAGCAGGCACAACGTAGTAACTATGGACAAAATAGAACCAAGAATTATCCGGAATTCCTTCCCAGATGTAATGGTCCATCGTTTTACGCACCCTGTTCCAACCCATTTGCGGAACTTTCAAACGAGAGCCATCCTCACCGTACTGGTTGGCCGGAAAGCGGACAACTCGTCCCGGAAATATACCGAGGGCAGGCACATCGCCTTCATCGCTGAAGTCAAACAGCATTTGTTCGCCGACGCAAACCGCAAAAAAAGGCTTTTTCTTGAGAGAGTCTCTTACCGCCTCTTCCAGTCCGGCTTTGCGCAGATTTGCCATGCAGTCAGGCATTGCGCCCTGGCCCGGGAAAATGACTCTGTCGGCTTCTTTAACTTTATTCGGATCTTCAGTTACCCAAACATCTGAGTTCAAAGGAGCAACTTTCCTTATTGCCTGATAAACGGAACGCAGATTTCCTGAGCCGTAGTCAACTACTGCAATTTTCATAAAGTCCCTTTGGTGGAAGGAATGACATTTTTGGAGCGTTCATCGATGGCTGCTGCCATGCGGAGCGCTCTTCCGAAAGATTTAAAAACGGATTCACACTGATGGTGAGCGTTGATGCCCTTCAAATTATCAATATGCAAGGTCATCTTGGCATTCGTGCTCAGTGCTAAGAAGAATTCCCGCGGCAGCTGAGAGTCCAAGGCACCGATCATCGGAGCAGTGAAATCAACACTCCAAGACAGATAAGGACGGCCGGAAAAGTCGATAACGGTTCTGGAAAGAGCTTCGTCCAACGGCACATAGCTGAAACCATAGCGTACGATGCCTTTCTTATCGCCAAGAGCTTGACCAATGGCCTGCCCCAAAGCTATACCAACATCCTCGACCGAGTGGTGGCCGTCGACTTCTAAATCTCCTTCGCACTGCACGGTCAAATCAATCAGACCGTGACGAGCGATTTGATCAAGCATATGGTCGAAGAATCCAATTCCCGTCGAGATAGATGCCTTACCCGTTCCGTCCAAATCGACCTTCACGAAGATTTTGGTCTCTTTGGTTTCTCTGCGAATCTCAGCCTGCCTGCTCATTATTTATCCTTGCTGTCTAAGTCCTTAACACGGTACATTGCACTGCCGGAGTGAGCGTACAAGAACTCGCCGCGTGCCAGTACATCGGCAATCTTGCCAAGCTCATAAGCACCTTGTTTAGAAACCTTGAGAATGCTGGTACGCTTTTGGAAATCCCAAACGCCCAATGGAGAAGAGTAACGGGCTGTTCTGGAAGTCGGCAGTACGTGGTTAGGGCCTGCGCAGTAGTCACCCAAGGCTTCGCAGGTATAAGCGCCTAAGAACATAGCCCCGGCGTGATGAATTAAATCAACATATTTTTCCGGATCTTCAACGGACAATTCCAAGTGTTCCGGAGCGATCTTGTCGGCAATGCGGCAAGCTTCTTCTACTGATTCCGTAACGATAATTGCACCGCGGTTCTTCAAGCTGGCTGCAATGATGTCTTTGCGAGGCATTTCGGGCAGCTGTTTTTCGATAGAAGCTTTAACGGCTTCTGCAAATTCTGCATCAGGAGTCAGCAAAATAGCCTGTGCCAACTCGTCATGCTCAGCTTGGCTGAATAAGTCCATCGCAATCCAGTCAGGATTTGTCTTGCCGTCGCAGATAACGAGAATTTCGGACGGCCCGGCAATCATATCGATACCCACGGTACCGAACACATATCTCTTAGCCGCGGCAACATAAGCATTTCCGGGACCGACGATTTTATCGACTGCTGGGATTGTCTTTGTTCCGTAAGCCAAAGCGGCTACCGCCTGAGCTCCGCCGATAGTAAAGCAAGTGGATACGCCGGCTAAGCAAGCGGCAGCCAGCACGAGCTGGTTAGGAGTGCCGCCCGGAGTCGGAACAACCATAACGATATTTTTAACACCGGCAACGTGGGCAGGCATCGCATTCATCAGAACGGAAGACGGGTAAGCGGCTTTTCCACCGGGAACATAAAGACCGACGGAGTCCAAGGCGGTATAGCGAATGCCAAGCTTTGTACCGTCTTTTTCAGTGATAGACCAGCTTTGTCCGAGTTCATGTTCGTGGAAAGAACGAATTCGTTCGGCAGCTACTATTAAAGCATGCTTTTGGTCTTCCGGCAAAGTCTCCAGGGCGTTTTTCAACTGTTCCTGAGTGATGCGGAATTCTTCCATGCTCTTGGCGTTCATGCGGTCGAAACGGTTGGTATATTCCAAAACAGCTTCGTCTCCGCGTTTATGAACGTCTTCGACGATTGCTTCAGCTCGTTTTGTAATTTCCGGATCAACGGAACTGTCAACAGCTACTAATGCGGAGAAATTCTTTTCGAAGTCTTTATCCTTCGTATTTAAAAATCTAATCGTCATATTTAACAGTCTTTTCAAAAGTATCAATTATCGGAAGAAGTTCACTGGTTTTGAGCTTCATGGCTGCCTGTCCCACAATCAGGCGTGAAGAAATGGTATCGATCTGCTCGACTTCAACCAAATTGTTTGCCCTCAAAGTGGCGCCGGAACTGACTAAGTCCACGATGGCATCGGACAAACCTGCAATCGGAGCAAGCTCCATTGAGCCGTAGAGCTTAATCAGATCCACGTGGACGCCAATCTTGGCGAAATAGTTGCGAGAGTACTTCATGAACTTGGTTGCGATTCTCAGGCGTGCTCCTCTTCTGACTTTGGCGTGGTAGTCAAAATCACGAGGACATGCAACGCACATTCTGCATTTAGCAATGTTCAAATCCAAAGGAACATAAAGTCCGGCCCCGCCGTGTTCGTACAGTGAGTCTTTCCCCGCTACTCCCATGTCTGCTGCACCGTATTGGACATAAGTCGGAACGTCGCTGGCACGCACCACCACAATTCGGATATCCGGGTGGTTCGTGCCGATGAGCAGTTTTCTTGAAGTCTCAGGATCTTCTAGCGGGACCACACCGGCCGCTGCCAAGAACGGCAGTGTTTCGGTAAAAATGCGGCCCTTTGAAAGTGCGATAGTAATCATGCTTTAACCCTTTCTATCTGAGCACCCAAGGTCTTTAATTTTTCTTCCATTCTTTCGTATCCGCGATCTAAGTGGTAGATGCGGTCTATGGTGGACTCTCCATCCGCAACCAAAGCAGCAATAACAAGAGCTGCACTGGCTCTTAAATCCGTAGCCATCAAGGGAGCGCCGGAAAGTTTTTCTACACCTCTGACGGTCGCAGTATGGCCGTCAATGTTGATGTCAGCGCCGAGTCTTTGCAGCTCCGGAACGTGCATGAAACGGTTTTCAAAAATCGTTTCCGTAATATGAGAAGCACCGTCGGAAATCGTATCCAAAGCCATAAACTGTGCCTGCATATCGGTTGGAAAACCAGGATACGGAACGGTTCTAATATCAACGGCTTTGGTGCGGCCTTTAGATTTGGCACGAACCCAAGTGTCTCCGGTAATAACCTCAGCACCGGCTTCTAATAATTTTTCGATAACGGCGCCGAGATACTCGGGCTGGCAGTCAGTAACGGTGACGTCACCACCGGTTGCTACGCCGGCCACCAAGAAGCTTCCCGCTTCAATACGGTCTGCCATGACTTTGTAATTGGTTCCGTGAAGTTTCTTTACGCCCTTTACAACAATTCTGACGGTACCTTCGCCGGTAATATCCGCACCCATGGACTTCAGGCAGCGTGCCAAATCAACGACTTCCGGCTCGCGGGCTGCGTTTTCAAGAACTGTTTCACCCTCGGCCAGCACAGCGGCCATCAGGAGATTTTCGGTTCCGGTCACGGTTACCATATCGGTCAGAACACGGGCACCGACAAGTTTGTCAGCAGAGGCGTTGACGTATCCGTGTTCCAAATTGATTTCAGCACCTAGGGCCTTCATGCCCTTAATATGCTGATCGACGGGGCGCGCCCCGATAGAACATCCTCCGGGCAATGAGACGGTTGCTTTGCCGAAACGGGCAAGCAAGGGACCAAGCACCAGGATGGAGGCCCGCATTGTCTTGACTAAGTCATAATTAGCCACGGTGGAGCGAACTTGAGAAGCATCGATTTTCACACGATGGTCATTTCTCTCAATCTTGCATCCCAAATCCTCGAGAAGACGAATCATCGTATTGACGTCAGCCAATTCCGGTACGTTTTCAAAAAATACCGGTTCGTCCGTCAACAAGGCAGATGCTAATAAAGGAAGCGCCGCATTCTTAGCGCCGGAGACTGAGATTTCTCCATGCAGAGGGACACCACCTTTAATGACTAACTTTTGCACTACATGCTCCAATAAAAAAGAAGGAGTTGGGGTCTTTCGGGCCCCAACACTTGAGTTTATATCTTGTTTTCGTTTAATACATTGATTTGAAGATTATTTTTCAAGGCGAATTTATTTTGCGTATTCACGCCATTCACCCTTATCCATCTTCACATAATCTTTGTTCTGATAGTGAATCACCTTCGCATTCGCGTTTTCTGAAACGGCTTCCGTCTGCGGAAGGTCTTTAACTAGGTCGTTAAGCGGGACGGTACCATGCTCTGCGCTGAAATAGTTGCTTTGCAGAACTCTGCCGATCAAGCTGCTGATTGCCAGATAGCTGGTCGGTTCCTTGACTTGAACTTGCTCGTCTCCGTCACCGATGCCGATGAATTTAACCATGGCCGGAACCTTGGTAATTGACGGGCTCGGGATATCGCGCAAGTGGGCTACCTGAACCTTATCTCCGCGTTCCGCAGCACCGTGTTCCGGAACCACTATCAGCATGACTTTCTTGCCCGATGCTTCAATATCTTTGATCAATGACTGAAGATCGTCGAGCATAGCCTTAGCTCTCGGCTTAAACGGCGCCAATCTTCTCTTATTGGCATATCTGTTGCCGTCATGAAGAGCAATCAAGTTAAAGAAAGTCGCACTGCGCTTATCTTTGTTGGAAGCAAGAATTTTTTCCCACTCTTTAAAGACGGCACGGGCATCTCCAATCGGTTCTTCATCGAAAGAATCGTAGCGTTTCGGATAGTTCATTGCACCGAGCTGCGGGCTAAGACCTGCTAAATGCCTCAAGCTCTGATAGAAGTTGTCGTATTTACCGCTATGGTCCATGAATACATGCTGGTTATAGCCGAGATGGCCCAAACGATTCATCAATTCGCAATCCGGATTTCTGCCTTCATACAAATCTTCATGGGAGGGCTGACCGCAGACGGACTTGAGCAGACGCAATGCGGCAGGGCCTGAGTAGGAAGTCGCGGAGTTAAAGTTATCGAAAACGACGTTAAACTCTTTGAGAACTTCGTGGTTGGTCAAGCCAGCTGTCTGCAAGTCATCGTTGGATAAAGAGCAGATATTGATGAGCAGAATATCGAACGGGGTATCGTCTTTGCCTAAACGCTCAGGGAATACGGCTCTGCGGGCTTTTTCCTTGCTGTGGAAGTCGTAAAGCCACTTATCCAGATTTTCATTGGTCGGTCGATCCTTCTGCGGAAGCAGATCGGAGCGGACCTCTTCCGTTTTTTCTCCTGGTTTAGTGACTTCGGTTTGAGCCACCACAACCTGTTCGGCAGGCTCTTCAAACCACGGCTGCCAAATCGGAGCGCAGATAAGAAGGAACAGATACAGCAAGGTAAATGTGGAGATGCGAACGTAGTCCTTCAAGCCGTAATAGGCGATGATCAGCAGAATACCAACGCCGATCATTTCAAAATTCAGGAAGTTATAGGCAGACTCAAGCAGGTAGCTTGTGCCCATTGCTTCTAAATTATGGAAATTTCCTTTGATGCTTTCGAGTCCAGGAAGCCAGCTTTCCGCATAGACCATTGCTGCTGCTGCAGCAATAGCCAGCAGCGTTCTGACGACGCGAAGGGAACGATTTTGAATTGGAAAAATTACGAAAGCCGCAAGCAGGCAGTTCTGCACAAGATTAAGGTGCAAATAGCCGAAGCCCGCCAGTAAAAACTCTCCGACAAAGAAAACGTTCCAAAGCCCCAGCCCGCTCCAGCTTGCTGTTCGAGCACCGCTAACTCTCATGTAGTGTTTTTTCCTTTTTCTTATGGTTTATTTTGAGGCTGATTTACTCTGACCGTCATATTATCTTTCGGGATATACAAGCGGCCCTTCGCATCAAAAGCGTAGTTTTTGTAATCGAAGCCCAAGCCAAATATCGTCAATACATTCCGATAATAGTTGTCTCCCTGCATTTTAGTATTTGTCAGCAAGGTTCGAATAACCGCGCCGCTCTTATCGTTAGAGACATAGGGTAAAAAGCAAGCCCCGAACGCATTCACTTCTCTCGGACCGAAGCTCATACTGCCTAAATTAACCTCTTCCGGAGGTACATTTAAGGTCTTAACGGCATTGATCATCGGTGCATAGTGGCGCGCCAACTTGGCGTACAGCGGATCTTTCGGAGAAGTAATAGCTGCCCACAAATAAGTGCGGATAGCGTTATAGCTGCCGACCATCTTCTCGGGCTCAAGCAATTTTCCGGTTGAGTCGAATTTTGCCCAGTCGGGAGCCGCCCCGCCCGGAGAGCAGCGGATCATGGCGTTAATCAGTCCCTCAAGGATAGGCAGCCAAGACGGATCGTACTCGGCAAAACGTCTGAGGATAAACGGGGGATAGTAGCTCGGGTTGATAGTTACTACGCCCTTTTCTTCAAAGCCCACACGGGCAGGAAGAAGAACCTTTCCGACAGTCGGAACGTCTCTGACCAATTCTTTGAGCTTAGCCATATAAGCCTTAGCTTTTGTTTCGTAGGCCGGCTCATTCCAGATGCGGGCTGCTTCCAAAAGGCAGTAAGCAATCCACATATCCGAGTCTGTAGCGTTGTTGGTGTCAAGGATTTTGCCCTGACCGTCTTTCTTGCCGTCAGGAATGCCCCACCACCAAGCAGGTTGTTCGGGCCCCAAATTCTTTTCCGACCAAGCAAAAATCTTATCGAAAGATTCTCTGTCGTTAGCCACGAGGGCGAAGAACATGCCGTATGACTGTCCTTCGGAGGTCGTAATCAGTTTAGCGTCGCTGTAATCGACAACACGGCCTTCCGGAGTAACGTTAACCGCTTTGAACTCGTCCCAAAGATCCCATGCATGTGCCGGAAGGTGTACAGCCAAACTCATCAACAAAGCGGCAACCAGTTTCTTTTTCATCTAATTCTCCTTATTTATGACGGCGGCTGCGGTATCTGATCAAAGAGTGCATCAGGTAGTAAATACCACCGGCAAACAGCAATGCGCAGACGAGAGTAAAGAGAACCAGCAGCACGGGCTGATCGAGCATGGAGTACCAAATTCTCTGGTGCCACGGCAAGGAACCCGTGTAGTAAGTAGGTCCGATGTTATAGCTTGTAGGGGTTGCGTTTGTCTTGAAGACAGCAACGCTGCCGTCAATCAGCTTCAAGTCACCCGGGATCATCAATCGCTTATTGATGAGAAAACTTCCGTCCTGACCGTCGCCGAGCACGGCAACCACAGATCTGTCATCGCTGAAAGGAGACTGATATTGAACAATGGCGGCTATGCCTGCATCTTCTGCTACCACCGACTCCATATTCTTGTCATCGGATGCCGTCTTAGTCAGAGACTTTTCAATTCCCTGTTTAATTTTATCGATAGCTACGCCGGCATCTTCTTTATCGATACCGTTCAAAATCCGGCTGTTTTCACCGAACACCAAGATGTCTTTATCTTTCAGAGCCCCTTTATCGATGGTTTCAACAACCGTCAGCTTTGTTGCAGGATAGCCGGTTTGAGCAGCAAGACGAGCCATCGTATTGAGATAAGTCGTCAAAACCGCTGCCGGAGCATCCTTTGCCAGGACGACACCGGTCTCAGACAAGTCGGCATACTTTGTAAACGGGAAACCGCTTACCGTGAACAAGTTTAAGTTCGGGAGCTTAGCAAAGTGATAAAAACCGGAGAAATCGATTGTGGAAGTCGGATCGATTTCAACTTGGCTCGGAATCAGTGCAACGGACTTGCAGTTTTCAACGGATCCGCCGGGAACCGCCAACCCATACTGGAAGTCAAACTGCATTAAGTTATCTGCTCCAAGCAAACCAGTAGGAACGGATGTATCGTTCCACATATTGGCCAAACCGTTGAGCAGGGAGAATCTAGAAGTAAAAGAGCTGCTATTTTTCTTCGGATCCAATTCGAAGGACTCAACGAGCTGCTCATTAAGCAAGAAACGCATTTGAGCAGCTTCACCGCTTGTCGGTTTGGTGTAGCGATAACGCAGGTCTAAATCGACATTGCTCTTGTTGACCATGTAGAGGTCAGGCGGAAGTCTGACTTCCAAAGAGATAGGAGCAGGATGAAGTCCAGAGCTTCTTAACTGACCGCGGTACTTGGCGATTTTTTCAAAAGTAACCTTATCGTTGGTTGGAATCCAATTCGGTGCGTCATAAGCTTCACGGTTAGGCAGCGGCTTAAAGTCTTTTACTTCAGCGGAGCTGCCGGTAAGAACCTGAGAATTAACAGCAAGCCACTCAGCTGCGGTGAGCACTTCAGCTTCGTCTTTACCGCCGATAACCAGCACTTTGGCATAGAGACTGTTAGGAGCGTCAACGACGGTTACGAAGGGACCGGTAAAAGCCGGTAAGTTCTTGAGGAATTCCGGTCTGCTGTCATTGGTAGCAAAGACCACGAAATTCTGGGCCTGCGGCACTTCTTTGATGTAAACGGGGAACTCTGCGCCTCGCCATTCCGTCTTAGTGCCGATCCAAGAAGCAAAAATACCTGAGGCTTTCTTTAAGGCCGGGGAAGGATTCTCGTTAAAAACAACCGGCAGAGTCGTTGCATTCGGGCTCAAATTGTTAGCAAAAGGAGCCGGCATCAGGCTCAGGTCGTTAGCCAAACGCAGTTTCTGCGTATTAAACGACATGTAGCTTGAGTCATCGATAGTCAGCCACAACGACGGGTTTGCGATATTGCCACAGTTGTTGGTGTACACACCGACGAACTCAATCGTCATGCGATTGCTTTCTTCGATATTTTTAGTATTGAGTTCAACGGTCTGCGTTACCGCATTGCCAAGCTGTTCTTTAGTGATCGGCAGACTCTTTTGGATCTGACCGTTAAGGAAGATATTGAGCTGGCTTTGCTGAGGAATCAACGAAGGCGACGGAGTGTACTTTAACGTGACCGTCACCTTGGAGATGATTTCATCTTTCGGGCTGTAAAACCTGAAACTTCTTTCCGGATAGATTCCGGTGAGCTTTATCTGTTCTGTCTTACCTTCAGGAATAAAATCAAACAAAGCCGCATCCGAACGGATAACAGGAATCTCATCTGTTCTGTAATTCGGAACAACATCTTTGATAAAAGTCGATGCCTCTTGAGGGGCGGGCGCGGAGACAGCCGGCGTCAAAAAAAGAGCCGAAATAATAGCAGCCGTTGCTATTTTCTGAAAAAAGCACAGAGGCCCGGAGCCTCGAGTCCCTATCATTTCTTTATTAATCGACATAAACGTAACTTCTGAGGGTTAGATTCCGGCCTTCCTATAGGCAAGAAAGGCCAGCATGTTTCATGTTTTATTAGCGATTACCATTATATTTAATGAGAGCCTTCCTGGAGCCAAATTTCATAAATTAGGCACAAAGGACGCATGCTAATTAAGAGGCGAATACAGTTTGTTTAGACTGACTCCTAAGCTTTGGTACTCGGGGAATAAAGCTAATGATCCATTTTAAAGATCCAACGGTGATATAGAACAACCAGCTGGATGACGGCGGGGTATAGTGGACGAAGGCCTCCACGCCTTGACGAGCCATCCTCAAAAGAGCCATGAAGCCGTCAAGCATTCCGAATCCTTTAATTTTGGCCTGTTTATTAATCCACAGTTCGGGGACACCGAATGTGCATGCCGTGTACTCTTTTTCTTTCTGTAATGTTTCCTGATGAACGTCAAGATCAATGACGCCGGCAGAGAAAATAGCAGAAACCGTGCAATTAAATTCGTGTATGGTCTTACCTTCGCCGAATATCAGCTTGACACTTTCACCGAGTTTGAAATTAGGTATGGCTGACGGAATCTTGAATACCAACTGGCAATCTTTTTGAGAGAAGGCCGCGAGAACGGCTTTGACTTTATGACCGTCAGAAAGTTCAACGGTCACCTTCTGCATGGCAGCAACACGCGGAAATTTTCTTTGCTGGACACTTTCAACGCAAACGGCGATTGAGGCAAAAAGAATGATGAGGTTATAAAGAATCCACCCGATGTTAATTGCCAACATCAGTACCTGATACTGAGAGGCACCGATCATCTTATATAAACCGAAACAAAGACCCGCCAAGTTCAGAATCAGCAAATATAGATATGGCTTTGCTACCGACCAGTCTACGTAGGCTTTATCGATAACTCCGCCCTTAGCCGTCACGTTGAATTTACCTTTATGCGGAGCAAAGATAGCCACTAAGGTCGGCACAAAGATGTACCAAGAAAGAATCGTTTCGTAAATCGCGCTGACGAACGGAAAGCGATAGCCTTTATGGATCACATAAGTCGTCATTGTCGAGTGAACCATGTGAGGAACAAGGTACACGAAGATAGCGATGGCACTTGCGTAGATCACGTAAATGTTGGCGAACAAGAACGGCAACGGAGCGAGCAAGAAGATAATTCTGGGCAAGCCGTGCAAGAAGTGAATCATCGCATTTAAGAAACACAGACGCTGCGGGATAGTCAGTCCTTTACCGAACAACGGATTATCCAATCGAAAGATCTGAATCATGCCGCGGGCCCAGCGAATTCTCTGGCCGATGTGAGCGGCCAATGTTTCCGTACTGAGACCTGCTGAAAGAGGCGTACTTAAAAATGCGGAGGACCAACCTTTGCGGTTGAGCTTCAAAGAAGTATGAGCGTCCTCGGTCACGGTTTCAACGGCAATACCTCCGACCTCTTCAAGAGCTTTTCTGCGCATGATGGCACAAGAGCCACAGAACATTGTGGCATTCCATGTGTCATTGCCCTTCTGGATAAAGTCATGGAAAAGAGAGTTTTCATTCGGTACGTGTTCAGAGAGGTGAAGATTCTTTTCGAAAGGGTCCTGTGAATAAAAATGGTGAGGCGTCTGAATCAACGCGATGTTCTTATCTTTAAAAAACCATCCCATGGTCTTTTTTAAGAAACTTCTGACAGGAACGTGGTCACAGTCAAAGATAGTAATGAAATCACCGGAAGTTTTAGTTAAAGCGTGATTGATATTGCCCGCTTTTGCGTGGTTATGTTTTTCACGTTTGATATATCCCGCACCAACGGAATTAGAAAATTCTTCAAACTCAGGACGGCTGCCGTCGTCAAGAACATGGACATGAAGTTTTTCTTTCGGCCAATCCATCGTTAAACAAGCGTAGACGGTCGGTTTAACCACATCCAAGGGTTCGTTATAAGTCGGAATAAAGATATCGACATGAGGCCACAAGGAAGGATCTTTAGGCATCGACGTCGGTTTTCTATCCAAGGCCCAGCAAACCTGGAAATAACCTAACAACATCACGATGAAAGCATAAGTTTCGGCAAGGATCAGCATCCAAGAGAAAATCACGCTCATGAAACTATTCGGGTTAATCGTCTCCGTGTAGCGCCACCAGATATAGCGGCTTGAGACAATCACGCTGATGACGATCAGCATGAGCAGCGTCAATCTTGTCTGAGCCTGGAAAAGGAGCAAAGCGCTCACCCACAGAATCGACAAAAAGATGATTTGCTCTTCCAGGCTGAAAGGCTGAGTAATACAAAGGAAATACAAAACCAAGCCGACAGAGAGGAGGAGGCCTATCACTGTTTTTCTAACCCAACCCATTTTATGAGGAGGAGGTTCTTCGGCAGAATTTTTACCTTTTTCTGCGGCGGAAGAAGAATCTGAGAGCAGCAATTTGGAAAGTGTTTCAGAGAGATTACGGATTTCTCGGCCGATATTGACTCGAACGTATCTGACGAACTGAGACAAGGTTCCGGGCCGTCCCTTTGCTTTTCGCTGAGAAAACTTATCTTTTGTGATTACAAACAAGCAAAGGAAGCCAAGCTGGATGAGTATGCGAAAAGCATCAAGCGGATGCAGAGAGTGAAAGTTAATCTGGGGAAAATAGAAAGCACGGTTACGGAAGATTTTTTTATATAGTTTATTTTCCAATGGGAAAACCGCCCATGCGATCAAGAAAAAGAAAGCATTACAAACGTAGCTCCATGAAGAACAGCAATGGCTTTTCAACATAACCAAATCTGTCTTTAGACTCAGATCAAAACTTCTGAATAACTGGGTCAAAAGCATATTGAGTAGTCCTCCAAAGGCATCAATTTTTAGTATAGAAAAATTATAGGCAGAGTAATTTTAAGAAATAAATAATTTTCTAAGGAACTCTTGCGCTCATTACGGAAAACTACTGTTACGGGTTTTTAGCCCACTTTGCCCTATGCCAACCTCACCCCGTTCATCTATAAGCGGCCGTGCTATATCATTAGATCTTATTACTTATGAGAACAACTTGGAGAATGGAAATGGTTTCACTTAAACACGCTGCTCTTACTGCTTCCGTTGCCGCATTACTTGCAGGCTGTCAAGCAAACGGCGACATTTATCGCTCTGACGTTTACTCTGCAGGACAGGTTAACCAAGCCCAGCAAGTTCAAACCGTTCAGATCATTGCTATTCAGCCGGCAAGAGTCGCTGTCAACAATTCTTCTGACAGAGGCACCAATCAGCTGTTAGGAACAGTAATCGGCGGAATTTTAGGCGGTGTTATCGGCCATTCCATTGACAGCGGCACAGGCACAACAGTCGGCGCGATTGCCGGCGGTGCACTTGGCGCTGCAGGAGCAAGCTATGCTTCTCCGCAAGACGCTCTGGTTAACGGCGTACAAATTACTTTCAAGATGAACGGCAGAATTTTCAACTCCGCCCAAGTCGGCCAGCTATGCGAGTTCAAACTTGGTCCGGCCATCATGACATCGACAAGTCCGACAAGCACAAGAATTCAGCCGAACAATCCTTACGGATGTCAAAAATAATTTGGGAGGCATGATCCATGAATCTTAAATTTACTGTAATGGCTCTAGCCACAGCTTTATCCGGAAGCGTATATGCCCAACAAATCGTTGAGCAGACCTATCCGCTTGTACCGGTAAGCCCGACGGATCAGCAAATTATGGCAGTTCAGCAGGCAGAAAGACAGATTCAAGCCAATGAACAAGCCATTGCTCTGGAAAAAGCCAGAGCTGCTCAAAGACAAGCCAAGGCAAACGCAGCCGCAGCTGCAAAACGCAGAGCCGCCCAAGCCAAGGTTAATGAGAAGAAAGCCGCCGAAGCCGCTCAAAAGAAAGCCTACGACGACGAAATGAGACAGATTGACCTTGAGATGAAGAAGCTTGATCTTGAGCTCAAACGTTCTAATGTCAAAACTAGAATTGATATGAACGATATAGCTCAGCGCAAAGCCGAGTTAGAACTGCAGAAAGAAATGCAGGCCCCGGGAGCTGCTGCAGCCGTGCCGGCTCCTAAAGCGCCATAGGCAAATCTAAAATTTGCGACCAAAACGAAAGGCAGAGCATTCGATTGTTCTGCCTTTCGTTTTATTGCGGCTTCACCGAATCCGGCTTGTGCCGGACTCAGATTACTTCTGCTCTTTCTTCGGGACGAAAAAAGCTGAAAGACCTTTATCGTCCATTTCCTTTACGCCCTCAAAAACCATCTGTTTATAGAATCTGCGGACGAACTCAGTATGGAAGTCCATATTGTTGAAATAGGAGAAAGTAAATCTCTTCGGTTCAAGACCGACTTTTCTCTTTTCTGAATCTTCATGACCGATCCACATATGATCGGTTACCGGAGCAGCCGTAAAGGCCTTTCCTTGAAGAAGGTTCAGATTCATCTTCATCGTC
Organism: uncultured Turicimonas sp.; assembly: GCF_902477955.1. Taxonomy (NCBI): domain Bacteria; kingdom Pseudomonadati; phylum Pseudomonadota; class Betaproteobacteria; order Burkholderiales; family Sutterellaceae; genus Turicimonas; species uncultured Turicimonas sp. The sequence continues at coordinate 26,447 of NZ_CABSJB010000017.1, forward strand.
ATATCGTATTCGTAGACGATTTTTTCAGGATGACTTTGCGGATCAGCTTCTTTGGCAGCGATAGCTTTTTTCGTTTCTTCGTCCATCCACCGAGAAAGATCGACGGTCATAGCACCTTGCTTTTCTTCGTTGTCTTCATCGACGATGACAAACTGACCTGTCTGCTGAAGATAACGTTTAGTGGCTTCCCATAAACCATATTGTTCTCTCCAATCGGCCGGTCTGTCTTCAAACGGTTCCTGAACGATCGGTCTGCCTTCCCATGTGTAGTTGACGACTAAGACAACTTTCAAGGGGTTCTCAGCTTTCTGGAACTGTTCAGCCTCAATCAACTGACTGCCGGTTTTAAACCAGCTTTCTCTAGGATAGTCTTTGTGGTTGTAAGAAGAGCAAGCTCCAAGAGTCAGAGCAAGAGCAGCAACCGCAGCTAATTTCAATATATTTTTTTGTGTTTTCATGATTAGAAATTCCGTCAAATGCAGGTTTTGCAAGCCGGAGAGGCGAAACTCTCCGGTTCTTCTTGCTCATCAGAACATGTATCTCAAGCCGATTTGAGCCGTTTCGTTGTGATAGCCGGATTTGCCAGCCTGTACACCGACAGTTGCCCAACCAAGCGTATTGCGACTCAAGTGTCCTTCGAGACCCATACGGAACTCACCGACATTGCGTCCGCCGTTGCGATAGATATCGCCGTTGGTCATCCGCACGCCGGGGCTCTTAGTGTTATGGATCCAGTTTCCTTCGATAAAGCCTAAGCCTTTATTCATGTAGTTGGCATGAAGTCTGGCACCGACTCTGATAGAAACGTTATCTTTACCCAGCTGGGAGTACTTGGTTCCCGTATTGTCAACCACGCTGCTGGCCCGTACGCCGTCCCAAACCACCTGAACTTCCGGTTGGAATGTCCAAATCAGCTTGTTGTAGTCTTTTGTTCCGGACTCTGAAAGCGAGATCGTGTAGCCGCTTTCAACGGACCAGACCCAACCGCGGGACTTGTACTTAAAGCCTGGGTTTTCATCGCCCCAAACCTTATTGTCGTAACGGCCGAACAGCAACCAAGAATCTACATAGAAACCGTCATCCGGGCTGTTGCCGGTATAGATAGTTCCGTAGATACCCAATGAGTAGCCGTCAGAACGAGACTTAGCGCTATCCCAAGAACGAGTATTTGCACGGTTGTACAAGCCACCGGCAAATACGCCACCAACGTACTTCCAATCCTCATTAGCTTCGTTTCTGATCAAATCAGCACCGACCTGAGTGATTGCTGTTCTAGCATGTGTCTTGCTGGAACCGGCTTTGAAGTGAGAATGTGTTCCGACTTGGCGAACCCATCCGGAAGCCCTCTTTTCTTCGCCGTCAAACGGATCAATGTAATAAGCCTGACCGAAACGATCATGCAGACGCATATGCATCTTTGCCCAAGCTTCCGAGTTAGCGATATAGGCACCGCTTTCTGGTCTCAACACCGGGACATTCGGCAGATCAGGATCCACTGACGGAGAAGGCGGAATGATTGGAGTGGGTTCATCATCCGGCGTATTGCTGTTATACAGTACCCACTCTCTTGAGCCATCTTCCTTTTCGTTATAGCCAAGTCCGTACATCCATTTATAAGCTTCATTGTCTTTTGCCTTGACTCCGAACTCTTGCATTGTCAAAGTCAGATCGTTTGCATCATGTGTCGGTTTTTGGACAATGAATACAGGGATACCATTCTCTTTAAGAGTCTTTTCTCCTTGAGACTGGGCAAAGACGCCAACCGGCGGAAGATCTTTGTGATCACCAAATGTTATTTCTGAGGTTCCCGTTGCGGTCTGAGAATGAACGACGTCGACCTGAGAGTTACTCGGCCCCTGAACCAAGCCACGATAATGGATTACAGACCCAGAGCTACCTTCGTAGGCATTTTTAACGTTAACGACATTCAGAGTATCAAGTTTTTGTTCTAAATCAGCATTAGAAAGGTAAACGTGACCGCTATTTGTGATGGCACGAATGGTTGCCGTTGTATTGCCAATAGCTTTTGTGATTGCGGGTGCCGGAGATGTCAAGAAATACAAAGATGAATCTTTGCCGACGTTAGCAGCAGCCGCTTCAAGCGCATTTTGATTATTTAATAACCCGCTTGCACCATCCTTGAGATAAACAGTTCCCAAGAAGTCCGGGTTTGCAGAGGAAATGTCAAGAGAATATCCCTCAACATTAATAATTGATTTTGCTTCCCCTTTGATGTTTCCAGCGACTACACCGCCTTTTCGTATTGTAAGTTCACCGTCAGTTGTCCCTCTATTGGCTGTGTAGGCTTTTCCGTCTGTAGAGGTGACCGTAATAACTGCATCTTCCGTCAAAGAAAGAAGAGCATTCTTTTCTACAGTCAGACTATCAATTACCTGCTGATGGCCTTGTAAATAAAAAGCGGTCTGTCCAGTTTTTCCTTCATGTAATTGGAGCGCAGATGTATGAGAACTGTCGGATCCTAAAGCGCCATCAATTCCAGCGGCTAAAAGTGCATCTGACGCAATAAGTGTCACTCCAGTGTAAGAGTTCGGCAATGCAGGATTGAATTTGACTTCATCTTTGTCACCATAGTCTTCGACTTGGATGTTGTAGATAGTTTTAGGAGTCCCTAAAACTACAATATTATTTTCTGGAATAAGTACACCACCACTACCGGTTACTTCAGCAGACAATGTGTATCTTTCTTGAGGATCAATACTAACTGTGGTTCCGATATCTTTTGGTTTTGTATCTTTTGTAATGCCGTTCAAAGTCAGCATCTTGTTATCCAAGATATTTACTGACTTAAGCCAATACTTGATACCAATACCTCCACTTTTGCCCGCTTCTGTAATCTTAGCGGCGTAATTTTCCCCTGCAGAATTCTTATCACTAATCGTTCCGTCTTTCCCATCAAAGTGGAGGTACTTATATATTCCGTACGTAGCCTCAGCAACTACTTGTCCATTTTGATAAATATCAAATCCAGGGCGACCGTTCTCCTTCGTTGGAGTAAAAGTCATTAGGTTTGCATTTACAGTATTTAGACCCTCAGGAGTAGAGTCTAAGAAAAATGGATGCGGATTTCCTTCTAAGAACACACCGACAAAGGTGTTTCCGAAGGCATTTACTCCCTCCTCTCGGTCCTTTCTAAAGTCCTTTATGGCTTCAAAAGAAATTTCTACAGCATTAATCTTCTTATTCGGGTCATTAGGATCTAGTCCATTATTCACTCCAACGTATAAGACCAACCCGTCATAGTGATATCTAAACTGATGCATAAGAGCTGGACGATGAGTTGCATTTTCATCCTTAGCCGTTCCCGAAGTTGCTGCGTTTGGATCAAAGCTATAGACCATGCCGTCATCGTGTACTAACAAAGATAAATTCTGTTCTGCAGAAGTCGCTCCCGAGCCATAAGAATGGTTGACTTGATAGGTAGTTTTATCTTCAACAAAAAGATCTTGGTTATCTTTATTGAAAAGTCTACCATCTCCGTCCACTGCACTGACGAAGTTAACATACGTTCCTACCCAGAAATTATGCAATCCGTCGGTGACGGTAGAGACGTTGATAGGGTCTTGAGAACTTAAGGAGGAGTGAAATCCTGTCCTGTTAACAACATATGTTTTAGCAACCAAATCTCCCAGTTGCATCTTGTATTGATTAGCCTCAGTGTTAGTAGAGGTAATTCGTTTCAATGCGGCTGAATCGGACACTTTATAGTTTGGATCATTCAGCACAGATTGATAGTTTTCCGATGTAGGGTAATAATCTCTAGTAATATTTCTTTCTACGTCCGGATTAGTTTCAAGGACAGCATTGTCTACGTATTGACCAAAATGTACATAGCGTGCCCAAACAGAATCGGCCTCATTCTCACCAGCAAAATATACAACACCTCGGCGTCTATTTACAGCTTTAAGTGTGGATTCGGACAAGCGAACAACATTCGTACTATCGCTGGGATTTTTTTTCCAAACCTCTGCTTCTCCTGAACCCGTTGCCGTACCATACACAGAACTTCCCTTTGTGAGTTTCGTATTAAACATAGAAACAAGATTGGCGTTCAAGTCGCGCATATCATCCTTGGAGGCATCTGCTCTATTAAGAAGTTCATATCCTCCGATAACGTTCCCGTTCACAACAGAGTTTTTAAGCGAAACAATATTATCTTTTGCCTCCCCTATAGACCAACCACCATAAATAGAGAAAGCGTGTTCTAGGTTTTTATTACTCTCCCAAGAATTATCGTCTTTTGTCCATAAATCCCAATCGTTATTGGCAATAGGCACACGGAAGCCGATGTATGAATTGTCGACAATAACAACGTTATTGTTGGCATAGGCAGATTGCTCGGCTAAGCTGTTACCGTCCCAGATCAATGCATTATTTTTTATGGTTCCGCCCTTCCCATCTGGAAGCTCCAGCTGATTTATTCTTTGAAAGTAGTCGCCCCGACCTCCTACCAAACCCAGTTTACGAGCTGCCGGCATTCCCGCGACGAGAACAGTATTGTTGACAACAACCATATTGTTGTTAGCCTCATACCCTTCTGCACCAAAAATTCCTTTCGTTATAAGAAGGGAAGAGTTCCCATAATTTTTTTCAGTGGATGTAACTTTACCCGTTACTGAGTTTATCGATGCAGTCACAAGATCTTTAGCTTGTCCATCAATATTTCCCTGAATCTTTATCTTATTGTAATTTGTCTGAAATCCTTTGTGGATTGCCGTCACGGCCTTGCCATCTTCTGTTACAGTGCTTCCATTTATTCCGTCTAGCTGCGAAGATCTGCCACCGAAAATCAGTTTTGCGTATAAGGTAGATTTCTTATCGAGAGTTATATTTACAGTGTTGTTGTTGGCATTTCCTGCGCTTCCCGCCCCAGTTTCTGTTAAAAAAGTTGCCCCGGCACCTCCTCCGAGATCGTTTCTTCCTCCAAAAAACTTAGCTAGGAAAGTTTGTCCTTCATCTAATGTGAAGTTAAGTGTGTTACCTGAAGCCGTAGAAGAAAAAGGAGCTTCTGCTTTAACCAGCCCCCAGGGCGAAGGTGATCCAAAGCTTGAAGTTATTCCTCCGGCAATCCAAAGAGTAGTTTGAGTTCTTACCCCGGTCTCCTTGTTTTCTTCAGATTTATCAAGAAATTTACCGCCAACTTGTTGCCAACCTTGGGTTTTTGTGACCGTAACATTCAAAATAGAAGGTCCATTGGCAGCTTGGCCCCAAATCCACCCAAAGCTATTATCTACAGGATCATTTCTAAAATCTCTGTCGTAATAAACTTTACCCCCCCCCCACTTCTCCGTCGGATACCTTAACTCCAGCTTCATTCAACTTATCAAGATTTTCCGGCCAATTAGTTGGGGCTCCGGCAATAACATTCTGTGAAGTCATTCCAATAACTGCGCTCGCAAGCAAAACAGCCATTGTTAAAGGGGTATGTGCAAAGAAACTGTCAGGATACTTGCGAGCGTTCTGACAAACAAAGGATCTTTTATACATTTTCTACCTCAGCTTTTCTATTTAATAGTTATTATCAAATTGTATTAATTTTTTACTATTGTCCTACCAAAGACCTCTTTTTTTCAACAAAAAAACAGGTTATACTAATTTTTACTCCCCCCCGTATTTTCCCTAGAAATCTTTATGTGGATGTATTTGTTTATTTTGAGATTTTTTACATTAGCGAAATACCCGCTGGGACTAATAGGTTCTTTTATTACACCTATTTTTAAGTCAGAAAGTAGAGCCCCATAAACTTGGGACTAAAAATAAAGCATGAAATCAATAGACTTATCCTATTGTGTCAATAAATGACGTTTATATTAGACAACACCCACCGGTCTAAGGCAAAAAACTAAATAAGGCGAGGAGAACTTCCAAAAATTTTCACCAAGAGAAGATCTGCACCTCTGTCCGTAGTTAACCTTCTCTTTAATGCGGCTTAGTCTCGAAGCATAAACCTTGAATCCTCAAGCAAAGTCTCTTTGGAGTCAGTCAGTTGAAAGAGCTAATGGGAAAAGGGTGTTTATCTGCCTTTTGCTGTACTACGGAGGAGTGTTTCATGTGGCTCTAATCCGGCATACGAAGTTTTGACTGCTCAGTCTTCTTCTGCACTTCTCTTAAGCGTTTGCAAGCATCGTTGTAATATTTTTGAGACCACAACCCAGGAACTGGAATACAAACCTTACCGTATTGCTGAAGGAGGAGTTCAGTTTCAGGACTTTTTTGTTCTTCTCGAAGAGATGCCGCTTTGTAACAACCATAGCGGTAACCAAGCGTACAAGCCTTATCAAACGCATCCTGAATCTGTGCCTTTATGCTCTTCGGATCTTTTTCTAAGGCTTCTGCATATTCCAAACAAAAGTTACTGCCAAGCGTAGAGTCGCTTTCGCTGTATTCACAGGCTTTGCTTAAGTTCTCAATTCGATCTTGATAATTGGCCAGAAAAAAACATCCGACGGCAGATTTTCTTTCGCAACCTAGTTTCCAATTCTTAACCTTGTTTTTCGTGTCATCCGCAGGAAGATTGTAGGCATACAGACTGCATCCCTCTCCGCTTCCTTTTTCACAGCTGCCCTTGGCTAAAGCTTGAGAATATTTCAGTCCTTCTTGGTATGTGATACCGAGTTCTTTCCAGCGAGTGACATAAATTTTTGCCGCAATAAACATCGCATCAGGGTTGCCGGACTTAGCTCCCTTATGCGCATAGCTTAAAGCTAGAAAAACTCGGTTGGCTTTCAACAAGGTTCGGCTTAATTTGATACAGGCAAGGCTATTAGCAGAGGTTGCGGGACCGTTACAAGCGGTCTTTAAGTCCTCTAAGGGCAGCGCCGTTGCGCTCGTCGTCATGGATACCGCAAACAAGAAAATACCCAAAGTTATTTTTTTTGTGTTTTTCATCAACTTCCCTCAGCTTTAAGACAGACGCAAAGTGTTCCAACGCACTACATTTATCTAAAAGGTCAGAAAGGAAAAACCCACAGCCACTTCTTGCGAATCTGTTCAAATTAATTATGGTTTGAGCATTCGGGACTGATTTTACAAATTACGCAATGCCCTGATAATTGGGGTTTATACAATTTTATTGCTTAGAAAGCCCGAACTTACGGGCTTTCCCGGGAGTAAGTTCAGTAAAAATTACTCACTTTTTAATCTTATCTTCGTAGTTTCACCGAGAAAAAATAGCCTCACGTACACCTATCTGCTTTGACATCCTTACGCCATCTATTGAGCCGGATATGTTATGGGACTTATTCTTCCCGGTTGAATAAACACAAACACCGTCCCCGCTTCTTTCAGAAGACTGTGATAGAAAAATCTGCTCCACGTGGCTCTACGCCTCACTAGAGCAGATTTTTCTTCTTTCTTACTTAGCCGTAGAAGCAGCAGCCGGGGCTGTAGCAGGCTTCTTGCATAGCTTGCCATGGAGGTAATCGATAACAGTCCCAGTCGGAATTGCATGCGGTTGATCGTTGACTCGGCCTTTGGAAATTTCTTTGCCTTTTCCCATTGGCTCAGAGTATGTTGCCCCTGCAAGAATCGTGAACTGTCGCGTAGTGCAATTTAATTTGTACTGGATCTTTGCGGACTTGCTGTCCTTGTTCTCTTTATTGTTAAGCATCCAGAAGCTGACTTCGTCGTCTTTTCTTCTGATACCGGTTTTGACAAGGTAGGATGTCTCAGTTAGCTTTTCGAGATTGTTCATACCGAGAATCGGCGGGATAAACAATGGAATGGGTACGGGAGCAGTACCTTGCGCTTGATTCTGATTCAATCTTCTTACGGCCGGATTGGGACGATAAACTCGTGCGGGAGGAGTGTAGGTTCTAGGGGCAGAGCTTCTCGGACGAATTGTCGCTCTTCCTCCAAGTCTAGCTGCGTATGTTTCAGAGGCGAAAGCCGTAACTAAAAGACAGGCAACGGATAAAAGGAAAAACTTTTTCATTTTTTTGCATCCAAACTAATAGAAACTTCCATTTCATTATGAATCTTCAGTTGGATGCTTTCCAGACTTCTAGGCGCTTCTACGGGAAAGCCTGCTCCTCACGAAAACCCTGATTGTCAGGATCCTTTTCTCTGTTCCATAAACAAGTTAGCCAGAACTTTTGTTCTGGCCAATCGTTTACATTTTTTCTAAATAGCTCTATTTCTTGAGGAATGTCTATTGCTTGGATGATGACATTAATAACGAAGAGACATTGTAAAGATCACTAAGCTTTTTAAGATTTTCAGAGGCATGAATAAATTTAAGATCGCCTCCTAGTTTTTGTGCTTCTTGCTTCCATTTCAAAGCAATGGCAATAGCAGAACTGTCAATGCGTTCAACTCCGGACAAATCCACGATGAAGTCGCCCTGTCTAAGAGCATTTAGTCCTTCATCCAGAACCTCCATTGCATTTACATTGGTTATCTGCGGCTGGCTAATCTTCATGTTATTTATTAGCTTTCTTTCTAAGTTCAGTAATCAACCCGTTAATGCCGCCGTTTGAAATAACAGAGGCGAATTGGCTGCGGTAGTTTTCAACGAGCCAGACGCCGCCGACATTTACGTCAAAAACCTTCCATTCATTGTCTTTTGTCTTCAGGAGACGATAATCGAGCTGAATCGGTTCTCTTTGTGAAGCTGTGAGCTTAGTTCTAACCAACACAACCTTTTCATTCGGATTGATGTTGTTTCTGCCAAGCTGCATAGAGTAATCGGAAGCTTCCTTCAAAGCACCGGAATAAACGGCAATCAACAACTTTCTAAATAAAGTTTGAATCTCTTCCTTTTGCTCCGGAGTTGCATTTCTCCATTGAGGACCCACTGCCATGCGTGTCATGCGAGGGAAGTCAGAGTAGGGAAGAATGTGCTTATCCACTAGATTATTGATTGCGGAAGGATCCTCTTTTTGAAGTTCCGGATGGTTTCTAATCTGTGTTAAAACTTCGTCTGTAACTTCAGTAATCACTTGCTCCGGCGGATTGGTCAAGTTAACAGATGCGAAAGAAACTGCTGTACACAGCGTCAAAACAAAAGTAACTAATAACTTTCCGAGATTTCTCATTTTTTACCGTCCTTCTTAGGCTCAGCTTTGGTATCCGGATCATCATCCTCTGCAAACGGATCAAGCATGGAAGAAGCTGGAATAACCGCAGGTTCATCTCCGTCCTGAATTGCTGACTGGCGAGACTGCAAATAAGCGTTTCTCATTGCAATGTAAGGATCGACCGCACTGTCAAGCATGTCAGTCACAGGAAGAAGTCTTTCTCTTGCACTAACATATTTTGCTCCCCACCAAGACCATTTGGTGGCCGGATGACCGATATAGGTATTGGGGTCTAAGAAAACTTCCGGAACAAGCGCAATACCGTCACGCACGGTAGACGGTCCGATAATTGGAATAACTAAGAAAGGACCGCTGGAAATGCCCCATACAGCCAGAGTCTGACCAACATCTTCTTCCTTACGTTCAATTCCAACTTCCTGGGCTACGTCAAAAATCCCTGCAACCCCGACAGTAGAGTTAATCATTAAACGGAATAAAGAAAGGATTCCATCTTCGACTTTGCCTTGCATTACGTTGTTGACTGCGTTAGCCGGCTCCATCGTATTCTTGAATACGCGTGTTACGCTTTCTCTAACCGGTTTCGGTGTAATGAACTGATAACCTTTTGCCAAAGGTCGTGAAATCACCGTATCAAATCCTTGGTTAAATGCAAAGGTTTGACGGTTCATTGCCTCCCATGGGTCTTTAGGATTTGAGCCGGCACCATCCGGAACAGAAGCACATCCGCTTAAAAGCATGGTGCCTGTCAACACAGCGGCTGCCAATAATTTATTATTTTTCATAAAATCTCCTACTTGCCTCCGTTGTTTTCCTCAGCCTTGTTAAAGAGGAACTGACTAATCAAATTCTCAAGAACAACTGCGCTCTGGGTGTATAAGATTTGAGAGCCGTTCTTCAGATTCTCTTCTTCAGAACCGGGCTGCAAGCCAATATATTGTTCTCCAATTAACCCACTAGTCAAAATTTTAGCCGAAGTATCTTCGGGAAATTGGTACTTACTTTCTATACCAAGCACTAACTTGGCTTCGAATTTATTGTTGTCATAAGAAATGCTTTTGACTCTTCCGACGGTAACACCGGCACTTCTGACAGGGGCCCTGACCTTTAATCCTCCGATATTGTCGAAATAAGCAGTCACTTCGTAAGTTTTACCTGAGGTAAAGGATGTGAGGTTTGATGCCTGCAAGGCTAGAAAAAGCAGACCTACTGCAGCGAATAATACGAACAGGCCTACAAAAAAGTTAACTTTAGTATTGTTTTGCATATAGAAGCCAACCTTAAGAACTAGTAAACATGAGAGCGGTCAACATGAAGTCCAGCCCCAGTACAACCAGTGAAGAAATAACGACAGTCTTGGTTGTCGCTCGAGATACACCCTCCGGTGTAGGACGAGCCGTATAACCCTCGTACAGAGAAATTAAACCTACAGCAAGACCAAAGAAGAAAGATTTAAGAATTCCGTTGCCAATGTCTTCCCACAGAGCGACACCGGCTTGCATTTGTGACCAGAATGCTCCGCTGTCCAAGCCAATCATTGGAACAGCAACAATCCAACCGCCTATGATGCCCACGGCAGAAAACAAAATTGCCAGCAGCGGCATTGAAATTACAACAGCCAAGAAACGAGGTTCAAGAACCTGCTTGACGGGATCGACGCCCATCATTTCCATAGCAGAAAGCTGTTCGCCCGCATTCATCAAACCAATTTCTGCCGTCAGAGAAGTTCCGGCTCGTCCTGCAAACAGCAATGCGGTGACCACCGGGCCAAGCTCTCTAAGCAAAGAAAGTGCAACTAAGACACCAAGAGCCTGTTCGCTTCCATAGGTAGAAAGAACATAATCTCCCTGAAGACCAAGAACAAAGCCTACGAACAAGCCGCTGACGAGAATAATTACGAGTGAGTAATTACCAACAAAGAAAATTTGGCGGACTGTGGACTGAAAATTAACAAAGGCGGAGCCTAAATTTTTAAAAAGACGAAAACTGAAGACTCCGAACTTTCCGAGTTCTTGTATCTTCTCCAGACTCCACCCTCCCAGGCTAGCTATTTTGTTATAAATGTTCATGCTTCGAGTCCTAAATCTTTTGCAAATGGCGGTGCAGGATATTGGAATTTAACAGGACCGTCAGGCAGCCCGTTGATAAATTGGACCACAAAAGGATCTTGGCTATGACGAAGTTCCTCCGGAGTACCTTGGGCTGCAATTTTCCCGCTTGAAATCATGTAAACGTAGTCAGCAATTTCGAAGGTCTCGGCCACGTCATGAGTAACAATAATGCTGGTTGAGCCTAATGCATCATTGAGCTTTCTTATCAATTGGGATGTGACGCCCATGGAAATCGGGTCCAAGCCTGCAAACGGTTCGTCATACATAATCAGCAGTGGATCCAAAGCGATTGTTCTTGCCAATGCCACTCTTCGGCTCATTCCGCCGGAAATTTCTGCGGGATAAAGCGACGCGGCTCCTCTCAGCCCAACCGCATCCAGCTTCATCAAAACCAGCGAGCGAATAAGCTCTTCGGAAAGATTGGTTTGCTCTCTAAGAGGGAAAGCCACGTTATCAAAGACCGTCATGTCAGTAAATAACGCACCGAATTGAAAAAGCATTCCCATGCTTCTTCTAATTTTGTAGAGAGCTGCTGAATCGGAAGTATCGACCTTCTGACCGGCAAATGTCACCGTCCCCTTCTGAGGAGTTAAAAGGCCTCCGATGAGTTTTAGCAGGGTTGTTTTACCCATGCCGGATCCGCCCATGATTGCCACGACGGAACCCAACTTAAAAGAGAGGTCCACGTCATCAAGAATGATGCGTTCTCCATAAGAAAAACTCATATTCTTAATATCTAATAAAGTGTCTCCCTTTTTCATAACAAGCCAGTAAAGTACTAAAAAATAAAAGACTGAATGCACGTTCAGTCTTGAGCTGATTATGCCACAATGAAAACGGTTCAGGAGTCTAAATAGGAAATAGATTCAACAAGTTTCTTTTCAAATCCTAAAGTGTTTCTGAATGAATCTACCATCCGGATTTGTCGATTTTGATCTGATGTATACAAAGAGTTTCTCGTCTAGATGAAACACAACAAATAGATTTCTTTTCAATTGCAACGTTTCGTGCCAATTAGAGAAGCTGACAAGATTTTTAGTCAGCAGTTTTTTCAAAATCCTCTAGCGACTTCCATTTTACAAATTCTCTTTTCTCGAGACTGAATACCAAGGCGAGACGGATAATTTCTGCGTCACGTCTTTGAAGACCATAATTCTTTTCATTCAGCTGAGAAACAGCTTCTTCCAGCTTCCTTGAGACATTCTCCGCTCTTTCCGCACATTTAAATTCCATAACCCAATATCTGCTGCCAGCCTTAACTTCTAGGTCACTGCGCCCTAGGTGGTTGTGAACTTCCGCTCGTGCTTCAAGACCTGCGCCCGCAAAAAACACTTGAACAAAAGCACGGAGGCTGTATTCATCCTTAACAGGATATCTTTGATAATCAATGGAGCGGAATAAACAGTTCAGAAGATGAACAATAGATTCCGGATTTTCAGTCGATAAGCGATATGCAATATTGTCCGCTCCAACCTGTTCAACCGTTTTAGATGAAAGCAGCTGTCCTGTGTACAACAAGGCCATAGCCTTCTTCACCTCAACATTCGGATATCCGACATAAGCAGTTGAGCCGACAATTTTCTTCAACGTTAAGTATCCTGCTTGGGTTAGAAGAGCAACGTCAGATAATGTCTCTGCATCCGATGAACCAGTCAACTCGGAGAAAGGAACAAGTTTCTCCTTGTCAAATTGAGCCGGATCTGCCATAGCATGTGATTTGAAGTATTGGGTTAACGCCGTCGGTTTTCCTCCGCTTTCAAACCAGTAGTCAATAAAGCCGTTCTCCGGAGAGGATAAAAATTTTAAAACAGACCAGGGAGCAAAGACGTGTTCCGAAACTAACCTATCAAAACAAAAGCCGTCATAATGCTTTATCAATTCCAGAAAGAGCTCTTGGGGAGAAATTTGTACTGTATCTGCGGCTCTCCTTAAATATCCACCAAAGTAACTTCTTATCTCCTCTGAGGTGTAACCTAAAAGGTTACTATATTTGTGATCTAAGGAAATATCAGATAGGTTATTAAGTTCCGAAAAAATACTAGTTTTACTAAACTTTGTTATTCCTGTAATGAACAAAAAGCGAATTTGTTCATCATTTGACTTGAGAGCGGAGTAGAACTCAGCCAATCGACTTCGAACTTTTTCAAATAACTTCTTGTCATTCAGACAGGCAGTAAGTGGTGAATCATATTCATCAATCAAAATGACAAAGGAATTAACAGGCTGCCTCCTTAACCAATCAGAAATTTGATCTATTGGGGAAGAAAGAGGATTGGGAGCATAAACAAATCCAAATTCTTGAAACCTTCTCACTAAAAGTGAATCTAATTTTGAAGAAAAATCATCCGCAGAAAGGTAATTCTTAATTTCCAAGAAATCGATCCTAACCACATTGAATGTATTTTTTTCTTTCCATAGCTTTTCAATTTCCAACCCTTGGAAGTCTCTCAGTCCATATTTGAACAAAGATTCAAAAGTCGAAATCAAAAGAGATTTTCCGAATCTTCTAGGACGTGCTAAAAAAAACTTCTCCGCCTTTGAGGCTAAATCAAAAATCAAGCGAGTTTTATCTACATAGATCTGGTCTGTTACTCGAATTCTTGGAAACGATGAGTTTCCCAACGGAAGCGGCTTTAATTCATTCATGGGTTCACGATCTTTTGTAGTTCTCCACAACATGATTGTAGTGAAGTTATTAGATTGTCGTAATTCATTGAAGACTTTTCCTAGGTATCTCCTTTAACAAACTTTTTCTCTTACTACCCCAACTCGTCCTTAAAAATATTTCTGTTCGCAAGAAAAAACCGCTTCTGACCATCCACGTAGGCCCTCAGAAGCGGTTTCTAATCAGAGAACAAAAATTACTTCATGGCTTCAACAGCATTCTTAGCGGCATGGCGGCCGGAATAAGAAGCAAATCCGAAAGCATGGCCGGAGAAGAAGTCCGGATATGTTGGGCCAACCATGTTGGAAACTTCCAAGCCTGCAGCATAAAGACCCGGAATTGGTTTGCTGTCTTTTGTTAAAACTTGATGGTCTCTGTTAGTAATCAAGCCGCCATAGGCGCTGAAGAAATAGGATTTAAGCTTCAACGCATAGAGTTTCTTGCCGGTAAGCGGTCTGAGATAACGGCGATCCTTCAAGAACATCGGATCATGCTGGAGTTCGCATGTCTTGTTGTACTCAGCGACTGTCTTTTCGAGAGTTTCTGCCGGAACGTTAATAGCCTTAGCCATAGCAGCAACGGAATCCGCCTCTTTGAAGCCGTCGCTGTCAGCTGCCAATGCGTCTTTGATGTCGTTCTTCAGATTGGTGTACTTCGTTCCGATTGGAACCAATACGCCGATACCGGAATCAGCACCTTTGTTCATCAAATACTCGACGGTGTTTTCATCAAAGATAGCCCAGCCGTAGTGACCCGGTTGTACGTAAATTGCGTTTGCAGCTTCACTGAAGGCGTTGCAGGTAGATTCGTCAGTAAAGCGCTGACCCAATCTGTTAACCCACAAATTTCCCGGCTGCCAAGAAACACCGTACAAGTTGCTTAAGAACTTAATGCCTTTGCCTTCGGTTCCTAAGTGGCCGATGAAGCTGACAGGACCTCTTTCAGCACCGGCTTTCATAGCCATGACGATGCCGTCGCCGGTCTTATTGACGGGAACGGAAGACTTCCAGCCTTCAGGATCTCTGTGTCCCCACTCTTTTACTTTCTGAGGATCGTCACCGAAGCTTCCGGAAGCAAGAATCACTGCCTTAGAGTTGATAGTGTAAGTGTCGCCTTTAGCATCCTTGGCAACAACGCCTACAACCTTGCCGTCTTTGGTAATTAAATCAACGGCCGGAGTAGCAAGTTTTGTATCTACGCCAAGTTTGTCAGCGGCTTCTTTCAAGCCTTTAATCAGGCCGGCACCATGGTCTGTGCCTTTGAAGTTCTTAATAATATGCCAGGTATTATCTTTCAACGGAGTTTCGCGTCTGACTTCAAACTCGATGCCATGGGAAGCCAGCCATTCAATATTTTCAGCAGAACCTTCTACAAAGTCTTTATTTTTGTATGGATCAACCATATGGTTTTGCTTTTGAATAAAGGCTTCATAAGCCTGCTGGCGTGTCAAAGGATCACCGCGAAGACGGTTCCATTCGGAATCGACAGCAAACAAGCCTTCGGCATGCTGAGAATTGCCGCCTACAAACGGATTCTTTTCAAGAAGAACAACCTTCTTGCCTAATTCCGCACCTTGAACAGCTGCGCTCAAGCCAGCGGAACCGGCTCCCACAACGACCAAGTCCGTGTTGACCTTGTGGTCAGCTGCATAAGAGATTGTTCCCAAACTGATAGCAAGAGCGGCAGCTAATGCTGTTACGACGGGTTTATTCATTGATCTTCTCCTTGTTCTTGAGATATGAGAGAAGATTAACAAAGTCACTTTTCCGACTATGTAAAACAGCTAACACTTTGAAAAGCGACCAGAAAAAAGACCTGGAAAACCTCAATGGCAACCAGGTCCTTCTTACAAAAAGGCGTTAAATTGCGGCTTTGAACAAAATCGTTTTTATTCCGAGCTCTTTCAGCTCTTTGTCGCTGCTGGGAACACAAAAGAAAGAAGAAGAAACCTCTTCCGGAATACTTTGGCCGCGCCCCGTCTCGATATCGATAAAAGCCCACTGGGTGGCCCCAAGCATGCATACCTTCTTATCCCTCATGAGATAAAAGCGGCGTAAGCTCGTCTTATCCTGCATGTTTTCCACCCAGGTGTACATCGTCAGTCTGTCGCCTAAGAAAGTCGGACGCAGATATTCGATCCAGTGCGCCTTGGCCACAAATGCCTGTCCGATTTTGAAATATCTCTCGGTGTCCCAACCGAGGAGCGAAGAGTGTGCGGTAGCGGCTTCTTCCATCCATCTGAGATATTCCTTGTTGTTGGTGTGCTTCATCACATCAATAGACTCCGGTCCGACAACAATTGGATAGGCAAATACTCTGTTCATTCCGTTCCTTTTTCACTAAGCGTTTAAATAACGGTCCACCGCTTCGGCACAACGGCGTCCTTCCGCAAGTGCCCAAACCACTAAGCTCTGCCCTCTTCGGCAGTCCCCTGCCGCAAAGACCTTAGGCACATTTGTAGAGAACGAGTTTACTCCTTCATACTGTGCGCGGGCATTGCCTCGAGGATCCGTCTCAACGCCGAAGGCTTCCAAAACCTCTTGATTCGGATGGAGGAAGCCCATAGCCAAGATAGCTAAGTCGACTTCGATTTCAAACTCAGAACCCGGAATTTCTTCAAACTTCGGTCTCTTAGTAACCGGATCGGTTGACCAATTCAGACGTACCGCCTTGATACCCTTGAGTTCACCCTTTTTATCGCGGATAAACTCTTTGGTCATAATGGCCCAGTCTCTTTCGCCGCCTTCTTCATGTGAAGTGGAGGTTCTCAGAATACGAGGCCAAAGCGGCCAAACTTTCATCTTGTCGTACTCTGCGCTTGGACGCGGGCCCAAGTCGATCTGAAGAATTTCAGCGGCTCCCTGCCGAACGGCCGTTCCCAAACAGTCGCTGCCGGTATCCCCGCCGCCGATAATCAGCACTTTCTTGTTCTTAGCGTTGATTTCTTCTTTGACCGAGACTTCATCATTGATCTTGTTCTGACGAGGCAAATACTCCATAGCGAAGTGAACTCCTGCACCTTTTCTGCCTTTTACCGGCAAATCGCGAGGCTCTTCCGAACCGATAGCAAGAACAACCGCATCAAAATCACGAAGAAGTTCGGCAGGATCCACATGTTTTTCTGCGTCAGACCAGATGCCCTTAGGGGCTGCCCCGGTGCCAATATAGGTGTTGTATCTGAATTGCACACCTTCGGCTTCCATCTGATTGATTCTGCGCTCAATGACGGTCTTATCCAGCTTGAAGTCAGGAATACCGAAGCGAAGCAATCCACCGGCTTTGCTGTTCTTCTCAAAAACTGTCACAGAGTAGCCTTTTCTGGCAAGCTGCTGTGCACAAGCCAAGCCGGAAGGGCCGCTGCCGATAACGGCAACGGACTTGCCGTTAAGCTGAGCAGGTATTTGCGGCTTGACCCAACCCTGGTTCCAAGCGTGAGTAATAATTGCACGCTCCACCGACTTTACGCCCATCGGCTTGCTGGTGTAGTTAAGAACACAGCCGTTTTCGCAAAGAGCAGGACAGACACGAGAGGTAAATTCCGGAAAACTATTCGTTGAGGAAAGAACCTCGTAAGCGGCTTCCCAGTCTTCCTTATAGACCAGGTCGTTAAAATCCGGCGCAATGTTGTGCAAAGGACAGCTGAACGTACAGAACGGCGTTCCGCAATCCATGCAGCGAGCCGCCTGCTGCTTTGCTTCCTTGGGATTGAGCGGCGTAATGAATTCACGGAAATGTGTTTTTCTCTGTACTGCCGGCTCGTGCTCTTGTTCGAGGCGTTCAAATTCTAAAAATCCTGTTGTTTTACCCATGATTAAACTCCTGCGGGGCGAGCGAGTCCCTTGATAAGGGCTTGTTTATATTCTTTCGGGAAGACCTTGATAAATTTCTGACGGGCACTGTTCCAGTCATCCAAAATTTCTCTTGCTCTCTGGCTTCCGGTGTACTTGAAGTGCTTCTCAATCTGATCGAGAAGAATTTCTTCGTCAGTTTTGCCCAGATGCCAGGTGGACGGTTCGCCGGAAACAAGCTGTTCCTTAGAACTCATGACGGATTCCAACTCAACGCTTTCCATGTTGCAGTTAGAAGCAAATGTACCTTCCTTGTCATACACATAGGCCACACCGCCGGACATACCGGCTGCGAAGTTTCTGCCGACTTCACCGAGCACAACCACGGTACCGCCCGTCATATACTCACATCCGTGATTGCCGACCCCTTCTGCTACTGCGGAGGCTCCGGACAATCTGACCGCAAAACGTTCCCCGGTAATGCCGTTAAAGAAAGCTTCACCGCTGGTTGCACCGTAGAGAACGGTATTACCGGCAATGATATTTTCCTCGCCCTTGCCGCGGAAATCCGTCGGACATCTGACGATAACTCGTCCGCCGGACAAGCCTTTACCGACATAGTCATTGCCCTCCCCGACGAGATCCAAAGTAACGCCTTTGACTAAGAAAGCGCCCAAGGACTGTCCGGCGGTGCCGGTAAGCTGGATGTGGATCGTATCGTCCGGGAGAGCTTCATCGCCGTAACGTCTGACAACTTCGGAAGAAATCTTTGTTCCGACACAGCGGTGGATATTCTTAACCGGAGAAATGAAGCTGACTTTCTGACCCTTTTCTAAAGCCGGCTTGCAGGCATCAAGCAACTGGAAATCCAATTCTTTTTCAAGCCCGTGAGGAATGTCGATGCTATGACGCTTTTTCTTTGGATCGGATTCTTCAGGAACATACAGGATGCGGGAAAGATCGACCTTACCGCATTTAGCAAGGTCCATTTCTTTCTGTTTCAAGAGTTCTACGCGGCCGACTAACTCTTCGAACTTTCTTACTCCCAAGCTGGCCATGAGTTCTCTGACCTCTTCGGCAACGAAGAAGAAATAGTTGATGACATGCTCAGGCTGGCCTTTGAATCTCTTGCGCAGAACCGGGTCTTGTGTAGCAATACCAACGGGACAAGTATTGAGATGGCACTTTCTCATCATGAGACAGCCTTCGACAACCAACGGTGCCGTTGCAAAACCAAACTCATCGGCCCCGAGAAGAGCACCGACAACAACGTCACGGCCTGTCTTGATCTGACCGTCAACTTGGACGCGGACTCGATCTCTCAAACCATTAAGAACCAAAGTCTGCTGAGTTTCTGCCAAACCCAACTCCCACGGAGTCCCGGCAAACTTGATGGAAGAAAGCGGAGAGGCTCCGGTTCCGCCGTCATGCCCGGCAATAACAATGTGATCTGCTTTAGCTTTTGCTACACCGGCAGCCACGGTACCAACGCCCTGTTCGCTCACGAGCTTGACGCTGATGGAGGCTCTATCGTTAGCCATCTTCAAATCGCGAATGAGCTGAGCCAAGTCTTCGATAGAATAAATATCATGGTGCGGCGGTGGAGAAATCAAACCAACGCCCGGCACGGAGTAGCGCAGCTGAGCAATATATTCAGAAACTTTATGACCCGGAAGCTGACCGCCTTCACCGGGTTTTGCACCCTGGCTCATCTTGATCTGAATCTGATCGGCACTGTTGAGGTACTGAGCGGTGACACCGAAACGGCCGCTGGCGACCTGTTTAATTCTTGAACGCAGAGAATCGCCTTTCTTAAGCGGAATATCCACCACAATGCGATCCTCTCCAAGAATCTTCTTCAAGCTGTCGCCGTCTTCAATGATGGGCTTGCCGGCTTTCATCTCCGCTGCGTAACGCTTCGGATCTTCGCCGCCTTCACCGGTGTTGCTCTTGCCGCCGATGCGGTTCATCGCAATAGCCAAGCAAGCGTGGGCTTCAGCGGAAATGGAACCTAAAGACATTGCGCCGGTAGCAAAGCGCTTAACGATTTCAGAAGCCGGTTCCACTTCATCTACCGGAATGGCTTTGGCCGGATTCACTTCAAATTCCATCAATCCTCTGAGAGTCATCTGACGCTGACTCTGATCATTGATGATTTCGGCGTATTCCTTGTATGTCTGATAAGAGTTAGAACGTGCGGCATGCTGAAGCTTATAAATTGCCTCCGGCGTCCACATGTGTTCCTCTCCGCGGGAGCGCCAGTTGTATTCGCCGGATTCGGGAAGAAGTTTGCCCTTGGTCGGGATCTTGAAAGCATTTTCGTGATCGTTGACGGCTTCCTGCATCACATCAAAAATGCCCAAACCGCCGACTTTGCAGCTGGTTCCGGGGAAGTAGCGATCAACGAAAGCTTTTTCCAAGCCCAATGCCTCAAAAATCTGAGCGCCGCGGTAACTCATATAAGTTGAGATACCCATCTTACTCATGATCTTCTTAAAGGCTTTCCCGATAGCCTTGATGTAGTTTTGAATTGCAGCTTCCGGATCGATTTCCGTGTTGCCCTTGTAGTGCTTCTTGAGCGTCTCCAGAGCCAAGTACGGATGGATGGCCTCGGCACCGAAAGCGGCTAATAAAGCCATGTGATGGGTTTGCACTGCGCTGCCGGTTTCAACGATGATACCGGTCTCCATGCGCAAACCGTTTTTAATCAAATGCTGATGCAAGGCGCTGATGGCTAAAGGAGCCGGGATTGCAACACGATCTTTGTCGACTCTGCGGTCAGTCACGATAATAATGTTGTTGCCGTTTTGGATGGCATCCACGGCTCTGGCGCAGATGGAAGCCAATCGTGCTTCTACGCCTTCCGCACCCCATTCTGCCGGATAAGTGATATCCAACTCATAGGACTTGAACTTGCCGTTGGTGTACTTCTCGATTTGACGCATCTTGGCAATTTCATTAAAGCCGAGAATCGGCTGAGAAAGTTCCAAACGAAGAGGCGGATTAACGTTGTTGATATCGAGAAGATTCGGTCTCGGGCCTACGAAAGAAATCAAGGACATCACCAATTGTTCGCGAATAGGGTCAATCGGCGGATTTGTGACCTGCGCAAACAGTTGACGGAAATATTGATAAAGCGGCTTAGACTTCTTAGAGAGCATGGCTAGAGGCGTATCGTTGCCCATAGAACCGAGAGGTTCCTGGCCTTTTTCTGCCATCGGGAAGAGGACGAACTTCAAATCATCTTCCGTGTAGCCGAAAGCCTTTTGTCTTTGCTGCAAAGGAACCGGATTGTGTTCCGGGATCGGATCGGGCGCAACAATGTCGGAGAGATGGATGTTAAGGCGCTTGGTCCATTCTTTGTACGGATTAGCTAAAGCGAACTGACGTTTAATTTCTTCGTCCTCGACGATTCTGCCTTGTTCCGTATCGACAAGGAACATCTTGCCCGGCTGCAGACGCCATTTTTTCTTGATCTTGCTTTCCGGGATCGGGAGTGTTCCGGCCTCAGATGCCAAGATAACAATATCGTCGGTGGTCAGCAAATATCTTGCAGGACGCAGACCGTTTCTGTCTAAGGTGGCACCGATTCTTACACCGTCGGTAAAACAGATAGCGGCGGGACCGTCCCAAGGCTCGAGCATGGCGGCATAGTATTCATAAAAATCTTTCTGGCCCGGCTTCATTTGGGAAGCTTGTTCCCAAGCTTCCGGGATTGTCATCATCACGGCTTGGGCCAGCGGATAACCGCTCATGACAAGAAGTTCAAGCATGTTGTCTAAGCATGCCGTATCACTCTGACCTTCGTAAATAATCGGAAGAAGTTTCTTGACGTCATCGCCTAATACATTGGAAGCAACGGTTCTTTCACGGGCACGCAGCCAATTGAAATTGCCTTTGACGGTATTGATTTCACCGTTGTGGGCTACCATTCTGTAGGGATGAGCCAACTCCCAGCTCGGGAAGGTGTTAGTGGAGAAGCGTTGGTGAACCAAAGCAATCGCGGAGGTCAGTCTGGCATCCATCAAATCGTTGTAGTAGAGGCCCACTTGATGAGCAAGGAGCAGCCCTTTGTACACGATAGTTCTGGTAGACATGGAAGGAACATAAAATTCCTTGCCGTGCTTCAAGTTTAAGGCTTGGATTTTATGGCCGGCGAGCTTGCGGATAACGTAGAGCTTTCTTTCGAGAGCATTCGGCACCATGACATCTGCGCCGCGGCCGATAAAGATTTGTCGGATAACGGGAGCAGCTTTGCGGACGGTTTCGGAGAGTTCGATATTTTCGTTAACCGGAACATCTCTCCATCCGAGAAGGACTTGACCTTCGGCTTTAACGGTTCTTTCGATTTCCTGTTCACAGGCTCTGCGGGAAGCATGTTCTCGCGGAAGGAAAATCATACCCACGCCGTAATCGCCGGGCTGAGGAAGCAGAATATTCTGCTTGGCCATTTCGGTGCGGAAGAATTGGTCAGGAATCTGAATCAAGATGCCTGCGCCGTCGCCAAGCAGCGGGTCGGCGCCGACCGCACCGCGGTGATCCAAATTCTGAAGAATCATCAATGCCTGTTGGACAATTTCGTGGCTTGGTATTCCTTTAACACTAGCCACAAAACCGAGTCCGCAGGCATCATGTTCAAATTTAGACTCATACAGTCCAAATTTCTCAGCCCTTTGACGGATCTCCTGAATGTTTGTCATGGGGATGCTCCTAATTGTTCGAGAGTTTTTTATCAACGTAATCGAATGTAAACCAATTAGGAGCATTAAATGCCAAAAGTTTTATTAAACTGTCCCTCTTATTTATAATCCGTAAGGACTACCTTATTTAAATAGGGACATATTAATCGGAAATTTCAGATTTTCGAGGTCTTCCTCGGCCTCTTTCAGGCCAGATTCTGCTGGGTTCAACGTGGTTTTCTAATAGAAATTCCCGATCGGCCCAAGGCCATCCTCTGATCAGATGCTTTTCTAAATCTTCCCCTTCTCTCTTGGGATATCCTCCGGGGAATAAAACTTTATAAGCTTTCTGACGCTCAAAAGGAGTATTGCCCAAACCCCAATATTCTTTTCCGGGGGCCATAAAGTAGTCATTCCTCAGGCCGGCATGATGACTGTAGCTTGACCAAGGGTATAAAACCGCTTCCTGATAACCTTTTGTCTCCGGCAGCCACTCCATATAAAGCAGTGCATTTAAACAGCGGTTCTTGCCTTGAACCACGCAAGAGCGGAATCTTCCATGCCAAAGCGCTCCCGAACGGCGATAAGCATCATTGAAATAACGCGAATACAAACGGCAGAAGGCTTGCGTAAACTTAGACACATCCTCTGCAGAATTTCTAGGCGTAATTAGAAAGTCTATTTGAGAAGGGAGGATGGCATAGCCTGTCATATCCACATGATGCAAAGATACAACCTTGGAAAATAAGCTCAGCATCGCATCCAAATCTTCAAGCATCGGCATCAAAGAAATGTCCGCTGCACCGTAAACGCGGACATAATGAACTTGGCTTGGGAGAGAGAGTCTGGCTAATCGGGCCATGAAACTTCCTTTAATCTGTCACTAATTTTAGTACTTAATTGTAGCGAGTTTTCCATGCTTTGAGTCGATACTTGAAGAGACGGCTGCTGGCACAGAATCATTAGCTGATACAGAATCTCCCAAGAAGAGCTTGCCTTAACATAGTTCCGACTTCCTGAGAAGTTCTTTTTCAGGTGCATTGGCCGTTGATATTTTTTCCGCCGATACGGATTGATTGGTCTGGCTTGAAGTTGTTGTTTTTTTCGGCCAGGAAAGGATAATCATATTCGCGACAATAGCCGCACCTCCAATTAACTCATAAGCATTGAAGGAAGAGTTCAAGAAGATAACGGAAAGCAAAACCGCCGAGAATGGTTCGAAGGAAGCAAGAATTGCTGAAATAGATGGAAGAACGTATTCCGTACTTTTTAGATAACACCAGAAAGCGGCAACCGTTCCGAAAAGAACAATCTGAGCATAAGCTAGGAATGACGAGATATTCCATTGAACATTGTCATTAAAGAGCGGAGTAAAGCACATTGCAATCAAACCTCCGATAAGCATTCCCCAGCCGACAACAAATGAAACTCCTGCTCTTTCAATAGCCTTCTTGGGTTGAACGGTACAAAAGGCACCGCAAGCTGCTGAGGCCAATCCCCAGAGGCAGCCTCCCCACGACAAATCGGAAATTCTAAAATTTCCTTTAGTCACCAGAAGAGAGATTCCAATTAAAGCCAAAAATAAACAGAGTATTTCTTTAAAGGATGGTTTTCTTCCTTTCATCAGCACAAAATAAAAGATAATGAACAACGGACCAAAACCGACCATGAGAGCGGCTATCCCTGCATTACTAACGGAAATAGCCTTAAAAAAAGTCCATTGAATCAACAAGACACCTAAGCCGTAAATAATTACGTCTCTGAGGTTCCGCAAGTCACTGAAAGGCGAGAAGATACTTTTTCTAGTGGTTGCCGCATACAGAAGTAAAAGGCAGATTCCAGAGCCAAATAATCGCAACGTAGTTAAATCAGAAGAAACAAATCCACAGGAATCGAATAAGAATTGAGCACAAACTGCCATGCTTCCCCAGCACCAGCCGGCAAAAGAAGCAAGCAGCACTCCTTTTAAAGTATTAGACATAATTTATTGAGATTTAAGGTTATTAGTTCAGTTTGAATAAGGTCATTTCTATAAGTTGTAATCCAATCTTCCGGCATTACGGATACAAAATAAGTTTTAAAAGCTGCGCCGGAAAGTTTGGTTTAGAAGACTTTGACTGGGAGAACTTCATCCCAAATTCGTCTAGCGTTACAACAAACATGATTCTTTCAACATCGTGCCGTTGGCCTTCCAGATAAGCCCGATGCTGGTTCTAAGAAACGACCGCCGTTGTCAAAAAATTGTGAACTGCTGAAGGATCCATTCTTGCTCTTTAGATGCTTGCATCCGAAGCGGGGCGCAGGCCTCAGTAGCTTTCCAAGCCCAGAAAAAGGCTCCATCAAAAGCATGGCTGTCTTCGCATTTATTTTCATCAAAAACAGAGCCAGGAACGGAAACGCAATGCTCTTGGCTCAAGAAGCTGCACCAAAGAACATTGAAAATTGAAAACTTCCCGTCTTTAAATGCATCCTCTACATCATCGGCGGTTTTAATCACTGACTTCTCCTCGCGGAATAGAAAACGGACATAAGAATTTATTCAACCGTATGCAAAAATCATGCCAAGTATTGGTCAAGCGCGCCCAGCATGAGTCTTCCAGAGGAACGGACAAAAATATCCGCTAACTTTCTTCAACCAAGAAGCACTTTTCTAGTGCATTTGTTCCTCGGTAGTGCACAAATTTTCGAAGCTCGTCCGCGTAGGATTATCTTTGCCGCTTATATATCCGCCAAGGCTCTCCGTGTTTCTCACTGATTTGAAGTTAACTTGTTTAGAACCAGATCACGAATAGAGGAAGGAATCAAGGGATTCCAGACCAACGACAATTGAATTTGCGCCGGAGCATCAACGATTGGTCTAGCGACAATATTCTTAGGTATCCAGTCTTTGAAAGATTCTCCTAACATGGCAATACCTTGCCCGCAGCTCACATAGGCCATCTGTCGAGAACTAGACTGCACTTCATGGCAGATTCGAGGTGTAAAGCCGCCTATGTTTTCGCATATACGCACCAGTTCGTCAAAATATTTAGACGCCACTTCTCTTCGATGAAAAACAAACTCCTCATTTCGTAAATCTTTCAGGAAGATTTCTCGGTTTGCCGTTAGCCGATGCCCCTTGGGCAATAGAATAATCGGCCGCTCCCGGCGTAATGGAATCAGCCTCAGCCGCTTATCATCCAAGTCCTTAAAAAGACCGATACCGAAACTAATTAAACCTTCGGAAACCTCAATTTCTACATCGCGCGAGTCGACTTCTTTTGTAAAAATCTCAATCTTCGGAAAGTCTGCCTTGACCTGTTTTTTAAAGTCCGGTACCCAGAAGAGCATCGCTTCCGCATTAGCACCAACCGTCAAAATTCCGCAAGAATCTTCCCGCATTTGATTTAAGGAATAGTAGAGCTGCTCGGCCTGCGTTATAAAACGCTCAATAGAAGGAAGTGCGGCTTTGCCTTCTTCGGTCAGCGAAACTCCTCTCGGCGAACGCCGTAAAAATTTCAAATTCAGATTTTGTTCTAACTCATTGAGTTGGTTAAGCAAAGAAGGAACCGATAAGTTCAGCTTAGCCGCTGCTTTTCTTACGCTTTGATTCTCGGCTACCACCGCAAAAAGCAGGAGCTGGCGGATAGTTTTGTGATCGAAATGATGTGCCATGGTTGCGGTCAGTCTGTTTGAACACTGTGTTTAGAAAGTTTAATCACTGAAAGCTTGAAACGGCAATTTTCTTTTCTACACTTTTTTCGTACAAGGAGAGAAGAAAAATCATGTCCCTCAGCACATTAGGTCTTTTTTTAGTTGTTGTTTTCATCACCTGCGTTACTCCGGGTGCGGGCGTTTTATACACCCTACACAATGCCGTCAATTACGGCGTAAAAAATGCCTTTATGTCACCGACAGGCAATGCCATCGGCGTAGCCGTCATGTCCGTCATTGCCGCCAGCGGCATGGGCGCAGTGATTAATAACAGTCCTGTTCTTTTCTACGGACTGCAGACTGCCGGGTGTCTCCTCATGGCTTGGTTTGGCTGGAAGAGCTGGAAGGCTCCAACCATTGCTCTCAAAGATCGTCTCGGGACACCATTGGATCCGGCAGAACAAAAGACAAGAAACTGGAACATCCTTGCCAGCGCCGCGGTTTTGCAGATGACCAATCCTATGTTGATTGTTTTTCTGCTTTCATTGATGCCTCAGTTTATTGATCCGAAGCAAGCGTACCTGCCGCAAATTACCATTCTTATCGCGCTCTTTGTCGGTATCTGCTGGTTGGTTCATATCGGCTACAGCTACAGCGCTGCAATGGCATCCGACAGATGGATGGGACCGAAATTCTCTTTCTACCTTAATAAGATAAGTGCCTTTCTTTTCTGGGGTATCGGCGGCTCCGTGATGCTCCATCTTTACGGACTCGTTTAGGCAAAGACAAGGCGGGAGATTAATCTTCATCCGGCACCAACTTCATCAGGCTGACCGTTTCAATCAGCCTTTTCTTTTTGTTTAATTTGATGCTTCGTAGGAAGGATTAAACACTCTCTCATATTCCTTAACAGCGTAGCGGTCGGTCATTCCTGCAATGTAATCGGCTACGGTCCTTTGGACGCCCCCGTTAATGGCTTTTTCATAAAAGTTTGGAGGAAGCAGTTCGGGATAAGAGGTAAATTGCTCAAAGAGTTTTTGAATGACTCGAGAAGACTTATTCATTACTCGAAGAACCTGATAATGCTTATACAGGGCTTGCATCAGATAGCTCTTCAAGACTTTCATCTGAGCAATTCCCTCATCAGAGAAAGCGATTAGAGGGTATTGAAGATTTCTGACGTCCTGCACGGACTTCAAGGTTTCTCCTTGGATCTTTTCGGAGCTGTTAGTCACTAAGTCATCGACTAAGTAACCAATCACTCGTCTGACAACTTCTTTCTGGCTTCTTCTGATCGGGAGGCCGGGATATTGTTTCTCAACTTCTTCAAAAAACTTTCTGTAAATCGGAACGTTCTCAAACAGTTCTTTGTGCGTCAACAGTCCGCATCTCAACCCGTCATCCATATCATGCGTACTATAGGCTATCGCATCGGCGATATTAACGAGCTGAGCCTCCAAGCTCGGCTGAGTTTTTTCTAAGAATCTCTTACCCAAGTCGCCCAAGCGCATAGCATTGAGAATATTGCAGTGCTTCAAAATGCCTTCGCGAGTTTCCCAAGTCAAATTCAGACCGTCAAAAGCAGGATACTGCTCTTCAAGCTTGTCGACGATCCGCAAGGACTGAAGATTATGTTCAAAGCCTCCGAACATTCGCATGCATTCATTCAATGCAGTTTGACCGGCGTGTCCGAAGGGTGTATGCCCTAAATCATGAGCTAAGGCGATAGCTCCCGTCAGATCGCAGTTCAAAGCAAGTCTTGAAGCTGCGGTACGGGCAATCTGTGCAACTTCGATAGAGTGCGTAAGACGAGTTCTAAATAAATCCCCTTCATGATTGATAAAGACCTGGGTTTTGTACTCCAGTCTTCTGAAAGAGGCCGAATGAATGATTCTGTCGTGATCACGCTGAAATTCGGTGCGCGTTTTACTTGGATTTTCCGCATAAACGCGCCCCTTAGATTCCGAAGAATGGCAAGCGTACGGAGCTAAAACTAGATTTTCATGAATCATGCCACATATCCTCCTTCAACGAGAACTTCCCGAACCAGTTCTTCCGGAACTTCAGAAACGTATGACTCACCGAGCTTATTAAGCAAGACAAAATGGATGACGCCGCCCGTGCTCTTCTTATCGCCTTTCATCGCTTTAATAGCTTCATCGACAGACAGGCCTTCGATTCGAACAGGCAAGTTGGCTCTTTCCAGCAATTTTCTTACGCGCTCGACATCTTCTTCTGTCAGATTGCCGAGTTTTTGACTTAAGTTTGCGGCGAGCATAAGACCGCAGCCGACAGCCTCGCCGTGGAGCCATGTTCCGTAGCCGGTCAGTTTTTCTATGGCGTGACCGAATGTATGTCCGAGATTCAGACAAGCGCGCCTTCCCGCTTCTTTTTCGTCTTCAGCCACCACGGCTGATTTAATCTTGCAGGAACCGGCAACAATTTCAGCAGTTTTCTCCGAGTCCAGCGCCATCAAAGATTCCATATTCGCTTCGAGATCGGCAAAGTAATCTGCATCCGCAAGCATACCGTGCTTAATAATTTCGCCGATACCGGCACTTACTTCTCTTGCAGGAAGTGTTTTCAGAACGGAAGAGTCAGCGATTACGGCAGAGGGCTGATGGAAAGATCCGATCATATTTTTACCGGCAGCCATGTTCATCCCAGTTTTACCGCCTACGGAAGAATCTACCTGAGCCAAAAGGGTTGTCGGAACCTGAATAAATTTGATTCCTCTCATATAAATGGAAGCGGCAAAACCGGCCAGATCTCCGACAACTCCGCCGCCTAAAGCGATAACGACTGATTTTCTGTCAGCGCCCATTTCCGCTAACTTGGTCAGCACCATAAAAACCGAATCCCAATTTTTAAAGGCTTCTCCATCGGGTAATTCGAGGTACTCGGTACGGACCTCTTCACTGCAGATTTTGCGTACCTTTTCTCCATAGAGGGGGCCGACCGTTGTATTGGTCACAATAAGAGCTGAAGAAGGATGAATTTTTTTTAGCTCTTGGGCAAGCTGAGGAAGACTATTTTCTCCCAGGTAGATCTTGTACGGAGCTGATCTGACGCTCACATCGATTGAAATCATCCTTATTTTTCCTTTCCTAATTCCTTCAGCAACTCTTTGCACATTTGATTAAAACTGAGCTTATCCGTATCGAGCGAGAAATCTCTGACCTCGGTATAAAGAGGGTCTCTTTGCCGCATCAAGTTTTCGATGGTCTGCATCGGATTTTCCGTTTGGAGCAAAGGACGGCTTGAGTTGCGTGTTCTAAAAAAGCAGATTCTCGGGGACACCGTCAAATGCACGACACAGGCATTTCCATTTTTTAAGATTTCCCGGTTTTCATCCCGCGTAACCACACCGCCTCCGGTTGCCACGACAAAGCCTTCTTTCTCGATAAATTCTCTGAGGAGTTCGGTTTCGCGCCGGCGGAAACCCTCTTCTCCTTCTTTTGCAAAAATCTCGGGAATTTTTACGCCGGTTCTGCCCTCAAGCTCTTCATCTAAATCCACGAACTGATAGCCAAGCTCTTTGCTGCAGTATTTGCCGAATGATGATTTCCCGGCTCCCATCATTCCAATGAGAAAAATAGATTTGTAAGCTTTTACAGAATTGTTATGCATAAGCCTGTAATTGTGGCTGTCTTGATAATCATACGGAGGTTTAGATTTTATAATGTTTGCTGGTTTTCTTTAACTATTTAAGATATTTTCAGCAGTGTTCTCTTCTAAAAAGACTCCGCCAAAGAAAGCTCCTGCCAAAGCAGCTGCTGCGAAAAAAGCTCCCGCCCGCAAAAAGACGGGTTCGAGTTTTTTTGCCTTTATTAAGTATTCGATCGCTACGATTCTTGCTCTCGCGTTAGCCGGAATCGGACTGGCCCTGTTTGTTTTTGCGCTTGTGTACTCTCAGCTGCCGCCAATCGATACGGTAGTTGACTACAAACCGAAAGTCCCGATGAGAGTCTGGACGGCAGATGGGAAGCTCATTGCTGAGTTCGGCGAAGAAAGAAGAGACTTCGTCACCATCGATGAGATTCCGGCTCATGTAAAGCAAGCCGTGATTTCTGCTGAAGATGACGGCTTTTATCACCATGCCGGTATTGAACCGAAAGGGTTCGTCCGCGCCGCTTTAGCTAACTTTGCTTCCGGGAAAAAGAGCCAAGGCGCCTCCACCATTACCATGCAGGTTGCCAGAAACTTCTTCTTATCCAGCGAAAGAAGCTACGTCAGAAAACTTTATGAAGTTGCCATGGCTTTCAAGATTGAAGCCAACCTCACCAAAGATCAGATTCTTCAGATCTACATGAATCAGATCTTCCTCGGCAACCGTGCTTACGGCTTTGCAGCCGCCGGCCGTACGTATTACGGCAAAAATATTCAGCAGCTGTCTATCGGAGAAGCCGCAACTTTGGCTGGTCTTCCGGCTGCACCGTCCGTATACAATCCGTTCGCCAGCCCGAAGAGAGCAAAAGTCAGAAGAGACTACGTTCTCGGGCGCATGAGAGACTTAGGCTACATCACGCCGGATCAATATCAGCATGAAGTTGATGCTCCAATTCAAACGCGCTTGACCAGACTTGCCGAATCTTCTTTGACGCCGACCAAGATGAATTCTTCTTTGCATGCTGAATATGTTGCAGAGTTGGTCAGAACCTTGATGTTCGACGTGTTCCAGCAGGAAACTTACACCCGCGGCTTAAACGTCTATACGACGATCAATTCCGAAGATCAGAATTATGCTTATCAATCTTTGAGAAGCCACGTTCAGGCCTACGACCGTTCCCGCGGCTACCGCGGACCGGAAGATAAGGTTGACTTATCTAATCCTGCCACAGCCCAGCAAAACATTAACAATGCTCTGCAGGAGGCTTTAGTAGCAGCAGACATGCCTGCCGTCGTGGTATTAAAAGCCTCTTCGGCAGAAGTTGTCGTACAGAACTCTTCCGGCAAGCAAATCACGATTAAAGGCAAAAACCTTGATTTCGTTAAGAATTCTCTTCAGCCTAAAGCAAAACCTGACCTGAAGATTGAGAAAGGTTCTGTCGTTCGCATTCAGTCCGGCAAGAACAATGAGTGGGAAATCACTCAACTGCCTCAAGCTGAAGCCGCATTTATTGCCACCAACTACACTACAGGAGCCATTCAAGCCTTGGTCGGCGGCTATGACTTTAACCTGAACAAGTTCAACCACGTCACTCAAGCTTGGAGACAGCCTGGTTCTTCCTTCAAGCCGTTTATTTACTCGGCAGCCATTGAGAAAGGCTTCTCTCCTCAAACCGTTATTAATGACGCTCCTATTGTCTTAGATCCGTCAGAAACCGGCTTTAAGAAATGGAATCCGAAGAACTTCTCCGGCAAGTTCAGCGGCCCTGTCATGATGAAAGATGCGTTAAGAAAATCTCTTAATCTCGTCTCCATCAGAATTCTTCAGGCCATTACACCGAGATATGCCGTCGACTTTATTCAGAGATTCGGGTTTGAACCGGACAAACATCCACCTCACCTTTCTCTGGCTCTTGGTGCAGGCAGTGTCACACCTTGGGAAATGGTTAAAGGATTCTCGGTTTTTGCTAATGTCGGCAAACGAACCGAACCGTATTTGATCTCCAAGGTTACTGACCCGAACGGCAAGATTCTTATGCAGTCTACAGTTGAAGCAGAACGCCTTGCCGGAACTGAAGTACTTGATCCGCGCAATGCCTACATCATGCACAAGATGCTTAACGGCGTTGCCACCAGCGGAACAGCAGCACGAACAACAGCAACATTAAAGAGAAGAGACATCGGCGGGAAGACCGGCACCAGCAACGACTCTTATGACGTTTGGTTTGTCGGCTATGCCGGAGAGCAGCTTGCTGCCGTTTGGATGGGCTATGACCAGCCAAGAACATTAGGCAGACGAGCTCAAGGCGCCAGCTTAGCTCTTCCTATTTGGGTTGATTACATGAAGTTTGCAGTCAAGAACGACCCTGAAGTTGTTCGTAAAGCGCCCTCCGGAGTCACTGAGGAAGGCGGCAATTACTATTACACCAACCGTAAAGATGCGATTCCGTCTTTAGGTGTTGATGAACAGCCTGCAGACAATGATCCGTTAGGAGCTTTGATTCAGAATTCGAATATTCGAGGCCAAATTTTCTAATAAGGGTAAATCCCTATATAAACTAAATGAGAATTATTCTCGTTTGATGTATAGTTCTTCTTACTGAATCAATTTTGATTCGACTCCTTGAGCGAGGCCAGCCTCGTGGGTAGTTAGTTAATGGGGATTGCCATTCGCAAAGAATAGGCACTTAACCGCAGATGGCAACAAAACCATCTGCGGTATTTTTTGTTTTAAAAAAAAGCTCTTCTAAAATCTAATATAAGGACTGCGCGCCAAGACTTTAGCTGATTCTATTTTTTATCAGACCGACCCGTAAAACACCGTCCTTTAGGACGGTGATATAAGGGTCGAATATAATAATTTTTTCAGTAAGGCGTATTCTGTTGTTCAATGTACTGTTTGATAATAGAAATAGGTGCACCCCCACAACTTGCAGCAAAATAAGAAGGAG
>NZ_CABSJB010000018.1:0-58754 GCF_902477955.1 uncultured Turicimonas sp.
TGCTCCTCAGTTATTTACGGCCCTAATGCTTCCGGCAAATCAAATATTATCTGCGCTGTAGATCTTTTGAGAAGTATTGTCCTTCGGGGGAATATTCTGGATGACTCGACTGTTAGACTAGCAAATGATTCTTCATCTTTTCTCTCGCTAATTCCAAATTCTTTTGAACCTGTACCTCTTCCAGTTGGTTTAGGGATAACTTTCTTAATCGACTCCCTAAAGGTAGACTACGAGATTCAAATAGATTTAGGCCAATTCTTAGATAAGGCATATAAAAGAAAAGTTATTTTTGAACAATTAAAGCTCAATGAAAAGAAGGTTTTCGAAAGAAAAGAGGACAAAGTTTCTGTATTTAAAACCTCATTGGATAAGCAGGGAGAATCCTCCTCTTCAGAGGACCCAGATCTTATTGGACGTCTTTCGAATAAAGGCCTAAATGAAAAAGAACTATTCTTATCAAATGGATTTAAGAATATTGTGAACCCCTCCCTAGCTCCAAAAATCTTGACATGGTTTAGAGAGAGTCTGAGAGCTCTCTACCACTCCGAGTCTCTCCGCATTGTTGGAGGAGTAGAAAACGAAGCACAGCAAGAAGTCCTAGAACTTCTTACATCAGCGGCCGAGGCAATTGGATCGAAATCGTCCTCTTTTACCTTTGGTCCCGATTCCACCGAAAAGGGACGGCAGATTCTCTACTCGGTTCTCGAAAACTCTAGTGGAACACAGAAAAAGCTGTCTTCAGAGATATATGAATCTTACGGTACCGTGAGATTTATGCACCTCTTTCCTCTTGTGTTCGATGCACTGGTAAATGGAACTGTACTTTTCATAGATGAGTTTGATGCTTCCATACATCCAATTGCCATCATGGATATCATCAATATTTTTCACAATGAGGACATTAATAGACGCGGTGCCCAGTTAATATTCAATACCCATAACCCCATCTTTCTTAGTGCAAACTTATTTCGACGTGACGAAATAAAATTTGTAGACAGAGAAAGTAATACAAGCACTATCTATTCTTTGTCTGATTTTGGCACCTCCGGAGAAGGGGCTGTTCGCCGTTCAGATGATTACATGAAGAATTATTTTGTTGACAGATATGGGGCGATAGCTGAAACCAATTTCAGCGATTTGTTTTTAAAGTTTATGAATAATAAGAATGAAGCCTAATACCGAAAAAAGAAAACAGACAAAGAGATTTAATTTCTCTGTAGAGGGGGAAACAGAGAAATGGTACCTTGAGTGGCTTCGAGACGTAATAAATAAAGAACCCGCAAGAGTATTTAACGTCTCCTTCAACATAAAAGTTGAAAAGAATCCTGTAAAAATGGTTAAATTTTCTAGTCCAATGGTTGGAGAGATTTTTTTCCATTTTTTTGATTTTGAAAGTCAGTACCCGGCCCATGTTAAGCAAAGAAACGAAACGTTCAAGCTGTTAAAAGAGGCTAAGAATAGAAAGAAGATACAGTACGAGGCTGCTTACTCCAACTTTTCTTTTGAGCTATGGATTTTGCTTCATAAAACACAATTAAATCAATCTTTTTCGGATAGAAAGCAGTATCTTCCACTTATTAATAAATATTTTGGGACGGCATTCGCTGATCTCCGAGAATTTAAAATTGAAAAGAATTTCAAAT
The DNA here is from genome assembly GCF_902477955.1 of uncultured Turicimonas sp. Taxonomy (NCBI): domain Bacteria; kingdom Pseudomonadati; phylum Pseudomonadota; class Betaproteobacteria; order Burkholderiales; family Sutterellaceae; genus Turicimonas; species uncultured Turicimonas sp. Next base: position 1,644 of record NZ_CABSJB010000018.1, read on the forward strand.
CTGTTCTCAACTCATTAAATTTTTCTGATGTTCAAACGGCAATGAACAATTATGGGAAGATCGTAGAACAGTGCGAACTTAACTTAATAGAGAAAAAAACTTGTGGCTATAGCTTCTACGAAGAAAATCCTTCCAGCTCAGTCGGTGAAACAATCCAAATAATTCTTAAAGCCTGTAAGCTTTCTTCTTAGAAACTCTTTATTTTTTATTTGTCTGGAACAACTCATTTCCTTAGCTTAGGTAAATTTTTCTTAAATCTTCGTTCTCCTTTTGCAACTGAACTTGCTGTTCTCGTTTATATTTAATTCTGATAGTGCCTTTTGAGTTTTTACAGCGAGAAGGCCCTATCAGGTTGGTGCATCGACATTAAGATCTTTAACAGTGATTCCGAGTGGCTCTGTTTTATACAAAGAAATAATAATTTCCAAGGTTTTTATATTGTCTACCTTTTCTTCGATTTCCAAATTGCCAAACTAGATTTCTAGTTTTACTAGGTCTTATAGAAATTGTGATTAGTTGTGTTTAACATCGAGAGAGAAAGAGGGAGGCTAACGCACGTCCGTTTTCCTGCTAGGTACCACATTATGAGAGCCAAGCAGGAAAGAAAAAGTGATTTTTGTGGACCAGTTTTTTTCAACTTTACAAAAACTGTTGAAATGTAAACAGCCCACGCCTTTTAGTAACTTTAATCCTTACCTTTTTAACAAAGCATCACTACCGAGGAGCATATATGGACAAAAAAAATTTAGAGGAGATGATTTCATACAGACGACAGTTTCATCAATTTCCAGAGGAAGGTTGGACCGAGTTTGAAACCACTTACTTCATCGTCAGTAAATTAAAACAGATGGGATACGAAACCATCTTAACGGGAAAACAAATAATCAATCCTCAGACGGTAATGGGAAGAGATGAAACCAAGGTTCGAGAAGCAATTGATAGAGCAGTAAAAGACGGAGTTCCTCTTGATTTCATTGAATCGTGTGACGGATACACAGGTGCCGTTGCGATTTTGGATACAGGACGAGAGGGCCCTACAACTGCATTTAGATTTGATATTGACGGATTACTCGTGATGGAATCCGAAGATCCAAACCATTTGCCGACAAAGTTTGGATTCGCATCCAAACGCCCGGGAAGAATGCACGCATGCGGGCACGACGGGCACGCCGCTCTCGGCTTAGCAGTTGCAAAATGGTTGATTCAGCACAAAGAAGAACTGAAGGGTACATTTAAAATTATTTTCCAACCAGCCGAAGAAGGCGTCCGCGGTGCTGCAGCCATCGTTGGCTCTGGAATCCTCGATGATGTGAACTTTATCGTCGGTTCTCATTGCGGAGGGCTTGCTAAACTAGGGCAAATGGCATTAGTGCACGGAGGCGTTCTAGCAAGTATCAAATACGATATTAGCTTTAAAGGCACACCTTCTCATGCCGGAAGCAACCCGCATCTAGGACACAGCGCTCTTATGGCAGCCTGCGCAACAGCCATGATGCTAGTAGGAATTCCTCGTCACGGAAACGGAGTATCTCGCGTGGCTGTAGGCACCCTTCACGCCGGAGAAGGCAGAAATATCACACCTGTACACGCCAAGATTGAATGCGAGATTCGAGGACAGACCGAGGAAGTTCTCAACTATCTTTCCGAGAATGTTGAAAAAATAGTTAAAGGCAATTCCGTCTCTTATGACGTCGAATCTAAAATCGAACGAGCCGGTTACTCAACCACATTAATAGAATGTCCTGATTTACTTGAAGAGTTAAGAGATGTAGGCGAGCAAATACCGGAAGTAAAGGAAATTATTGATCTTAATGCTCCTGTGGGCGGAGAGGATTTCACCCTTATGATTAAGCGGGTGGTAGAGAGAGGAGGCCAAGGCGCCCTCTTCAGATGGGGCTGCAATCATCGTGGCCATCACAAAGGAGATTTTGATCTTCAAGACACTGAATCGATGCCAATGGGCTTTGAAGTCTTTACCCGTTTTGCTCAAAAGAAGAACGGAATCTAACAATTGCCTAGTTCTCGGCCAGATTATCTAAAAAATCCTGGCCGAAAACTTTAACGAGTCGCTCTTCGCATTTGCATTGAATATCTTTCTGCTGATCCGCATACCATGTTGCGAACTCTCTAAAATATTTCAGCTTCCAATCTTCTCTTCGGCATACAACATAATTAGGTACAGAGGGGCGGTGCCAGCCATCAAGAATAGGCACCAGAGTCCCTGCTTCCAGCTCATCGATGCAACAAAACAGAGGAAGAGAAGGACAAACTCCAAGCCCTTGAAGAGCAGCGGTTTTTGAAAATTCAACATTTGAGCATCGTATCCGATCAGTGACTGTCATAGTCCAAAGACGATCCTTCTTTTTAAATGGATAAGACAGGTGCGAAGAGAAACGATCTATAAAACCGTTGCTAAACACATAATGATTAGTTAGATCTTTAGGATGGTCCAACGGCCCGTTCTCTTTTAGATAATTGGGGGAAGCAACTGGAATAAAAATCATTCTTCCACGGGATAAAAAGACGCAATTAGGCAGATTAATTTCACCGGAGATAGCGATGAGATCTGCTTTTCTATCAAGAAAGTCCTGAATGTCTATGGGAGAAACAAAGTTAAATCTTAGATTGGGATGTTCTCTTTGGTAGTTAAATGCTAGGGCGGCAGCGTACCTTCTATAGCTGTTTCCCTGCATCACTCGGATGATGGCACCATTTTCATTTTGTTTATCGGAAATAAAGGCAGAAATTTTTTTTCTGTGATTTACTATCTCTCGCGCATTGTCATAAATTTCTACCGCATCAACTGTGGGAGCAAACGGCCTTGACCTGCGATCAAATAAACATCTCCCTAATTTTTTCTCTAGAACGGAAATTTTCTTCGAAACGGTCGGTGCGTCGACATTGAGCTCTTGAGCAGTTAACCCGATAGAACCTGTTTTATACAAAGAGACAAAAATCTCCCAGCTTTCTATATCGTCTGCCATTGTCTAAGTTTTCCAAATTGCCAAACTAGATTTCCAATTTTACTAGATGTTATAGAAATTGTTATTAGTTGTGATTAACATTAATTCAGGATCTTGGATAACGGAGATAAAGGATGGCAGATCTAGTCATACGCGGCGGGAAAATTATTGATCCAAAAAATCATTTTTTTGGCATCGCAGATATTTTCATCGAAGACGGAAAAGTTATAGAGATCTCGAACTTTTCCTCGACATCTACAAAGCAAGAATTGAATGCAGAGGGGAAAATAGTTATCCCCGGAATTATTGACATGCATACTCACATGAGGACGTTATTTGGACATCCTCATGCTCAGCGTATGGTTGCGCTCGCCGGCGTGTGTACGGCTTTTGATTTAGCCGGCCCTATCGACAACATTCTTGACAGCATTAAAGAAAGCGGCGCCGGAATAAATATGGCGATATTGGAGGCAGCGAGCTATCCTCAGAGCCTTACTACAGATCGTCCTGAAAAATCTCAAAGAATCGGATTTATCAGACAATGTTTAGAGAAAGGGGCGTTAGGCATAAAGCTTCTGGGCGGCCATTTTCCTATGGATGTGGACATTTCTCAGGCATTTATTGAGGACTGCAGCGAAGAGAGTGCCTGGGTAGCATGGCATGTCGGAAATACTCTTCACGGCTCTAATATTAAAGGACTCAGAGATGCGGTCGATGCTGCCGGCAAACACTTTCTCCATATTGCCCACGTCAACAGTTACTGCAGAGCCCAAATTAGCGACGAAATCTCCGAAGCATTAGAAGCCATTGAGTTGTTAAAAGGAAGTCCTAATCTGTTTTCAGAGTCGTATCTATCAGACTTAAACGGGACGCGGCTTATTATCGAAAACGGCGTCCCTCTGAGCAAAGTAACCATCACGTGTCTGCGAAAAAAAGGATACGAGCCTACTTATGAAGGCATGAAGAAATGCATCCTCGACGGCGAGGTTGGGGTTCTGAAAGATAACGGTATAGTCGGCGAGCTAGTTAGCGGCTCAGAAGGAGTGGAGTATTGGGAGTCCGTGGGGACGAAAGTTGCAGGTTCTTTTTCTGTGAATCCTTCTGCGAGCAGATTCCTTTTGGCTACTGCCAGGAGAAACAACGGAGCTTTTGTCGTTGATTCCTTCTCAACTGACGGAGGCTGTTATCCGCGAAATGTCATTGTGGAAAAAGGTTTGCTCTTGGTTAAGTTTGGAGCCCTCTCTCTGCCTGAGTTCGTTGTTAAATCAAGCCTAAACGCCGCCAATGCTCTTGGATTGCCTAATAAAGGTCATTTGGGCATAGGAGCTGACGCCGACATCACCGTTCTCGATTTAGAAAAAGAAAAAGCCTTTGCCACAGTAACAAACGGAGAAGTGATTATGAAGGACGGCCGTGTTTTCGGGAAAGATACGAGACTTATCTGTGATGAAAGAGGAAAAGATTATCTGAGTAAAAGAAAAATTCCGTTCTCGATTGCGGAGAGACTTTCTCTTCAAAGAATTGAAAATCGTTTTGTCCCATAAAGAAAAAATACTTATAACCCAAGGAGTTTGCTTATGTTTGGAATTATATGTGTCCTTATCGGCGTTATATTGGTCGGATATCTTATTGTCAAAAGATATTATGCGCCGTGGTCTCTGTTTTTAGTCGGTATTATTTTATTGGCCGTGATGGCAACGATTTCTCCCGAACCCTTGCTTCACGGGGCAAAATCAGCAACAAAAAGTGCTTTTTTTGATGTAATCCAATATTTCACAAATCAATCTAAAAGCATCTTGGTTGGGTTAGGTCTCAACATCATGATTATCTCCGGTTTCGCTGATTATTTGGACAAGATCGGAGCTACTCGTTCCATGGTTGAGATAGCTGCGAAGCCCTTAAGCTATGTAAAGTCTCCTTATCTTCTACTGGCGTTAGCCTATGCGTTAGGGCAGTTAATTAACGTATTTATTCCTTCTGCAGTGGGCTTAGGGGTCTTGATGATGCTGATGGTTTATCCGCTTCTCATCTCTGTAGGATGCTCCAATGTGGCAGCTGTAGCTTGCATTATTACAATGTCGGCCCTTGATTTAGGACCCGCTTCAGCTAACTCAATCCTCACAGCAAAACTCGCTTCAATTTCTCCGATGGAGTACTTTGTTGACGGACAAATTCCTGTGGCCATCGTTACGGTTATCGCAGTAGCAGCAACTCACTTCTTTTACCAGAAATTCATGGATAAAAGAGATCTTGCCTCGGGCAAATTAACAACGAAAGACTTTGAATTGCACAGTGAATTTGAAGTCAAGGACGAGCGAAAGTCCGCTCCCAAGATTTACGCACTCTTCCCGGTTCTTCCTATTGTTTTGCTCTTTATTTTCTCCAAGTTTGTGTACAGCGGGTACAGAGTAGAGTTGGCTACTGCCATGATGACATGTACTCTGTTTTCGTTCTTAGTTGATTGCCTTTACACGCGTGATTTCAGAAAATCATGTGAAAACATAAAGTCTTTCTTCTCGGGCATGGGGAGAGTGTTCGCCTCTACCGTATCCTTGATTATCTGCGCTGGCGTCTTTGCTGACGGCCTGAAAGCCACAGGCGGCATTACTACAATTATTAACGCTGCGGCCTCAATGGAAGGGACCGGTGGAATGATTATGCTGCTTGTCATGTGCGGCATTATGATTCTGGCATCCTTTGTTACAGGATCTGGAAATGCGGCATTCTTCGCATTCTCTTCCCTTCTTCCGACAGCCGCCAAATCTGTTGGATGGGATATTCTCGTAATGGCTTGTCCTGTTCAACTGGTTGCCGGCATTGCTCGTTCTATGTCTCCAATTGCCGGCGTTACGATTTCCGTCGCAAAAATTGCGAATGTTTCTCCCTTTGCAGCTGTAGCAAGGACAATTCCTCCAATGATTGTTGGCACGATGGTTTCAATAGCTGCCTCTTTTGTCTTTCTTTAAGATTTAAGATTGAGAACATGGGAGCTGACGGGCAAAAGTCCGGCTCCCATGATTTGATCTTCTTAAAGCTCAGAACGCCTTGCCTGCTGTGAATCCTGGAGAATTTAGAACGGTTCAGGTGCCCATTCAAGGCTAACCGGCTAATGCCTCTACACCTTATTTTGCTATCAATAGGATTGAAGCAACAAGCAAGTTTCTTTTCCGGATTGACTTTCCGGCGGATTGGATTAAAGTTTTTAAATCAAAGGAGCGTTGAAGATGTCAAAGAAAAAAGTTCTTATTCTTGATTGCGGATGCCAAAATTTTGATCAAGGCGGAAAGCTCAATCATTACTACTCTGATTTAGCAATGAAAGAGCTTGAGAAGATGGGCCACGAAGTTCAGATTTCACTCATCGGCGGTTCCTGGGAAATTGCGGCCGAAGTTGAAAAAATTCAATGGGCTGACGTAATAATTGTTCAAACACCTGGCTGGTGGATGAGCACACCGTGGCAATTCAAGAAATATCAGGACGAAGTTTTTGTTCAGCCGGGTATTGTCGGCACAGATGGCCGTCATCATGGCGATCCTTCCGTTGGTTATGGTACTGGCGGCATTCTTACCGATAAGAAGTACATGCTGAGCTCAACATGGAATGCACCAAAAGCTGCCTTTGACAAGAAAGATGATTTCTTCGGAGGAGTTGGGATCGACGGCGTTCTCTTGCCGGTTCATAAAGCGTTCCAATTCTTAGGTCTGAAACCTCTTCCAAGCTTCATGGCTAATGATGTATTGAAGAATCCAACATTGGAGGAAGATACAAAACGCTTTAAGGAGCATTTAAAAAAGGTCTTTGGTTAATGCTTTAAGGCCAATCACCTTTCATAGGAAAAACGCCGTTCTGCTAGTCCTTGCGGCGTTTTTCCTTTTGAGCATGATTGTTTAGAATTTCCAGGACAAATCGAACTTCCCGACCTCTCCTTTCCTGGCCTCTCCAATTTCAGGCATCCAGGCTTTGGTACGCAGTCATAATTCACTACTATCTGAGTCAACTCCAGCAAGACAAAGCTCACTCCTATCTTCGGCGGACTCCCCGCAGATCTCATTGAGCATAAGCTGCGAAGAATTGACTACAATTATTAAATAATTCAATGGAGAAGAAATGGTGATGAGTGAGCTTCCTTTGCCGCTATTTGCGTCAGCAGGTTCGCTGAACACTCAACCTCTTCAAAAAGTTTTTAAAAGAACAACGGCTGCCTACAAATTCCTTTGGTTCTTAGCAATTTTGGATATTGTTAAAGAATCAGATTCCAGCAACCCGGGTAATCTTATATTTTCCACTCAAGACATCTGCGCCAGAATGGTTGCGAAATCTTGGATCCCGACTCAGCGCTTTAAATTGTCTTTCGGATGTTGGGATAGTATGACAAAGGTCATTGAGGCGTTGAAGAATCCCGTGAACGGTTTCCCGTTCAGCATGAAGTATAAGGAACCAGAAGCTTTAAAAGCTCTTGAGACATTCGCCAAAGTTAATCCGAAAAACTTTCAAAAAATTATTTTTAATCCATTGATTCAGGAAGTGTCCTTTCGTTTTTTGAATGCGTGGCGTTCGAAATCTGCAGAAGGTTTGAAAGAATCTATCAGAGGTGCAACTTCCGGCGAGCCTTATTCTTTTCCCAACGGAAATTGGAATTCCATTGAAGTACCAAGCAAATGGGCAGCGTTTTTTCGAGAAAATTATTCGCTCCTGAAAGACTTTACCTATTGGAACTTCGCTGACTTCCTCCAAGCCAGAAATACAGCGGTACCGGCCCTCGTTAAAAAATTTGAACTTCCAGCTTCCAGGTTAAGTCTTGATTCGCAGAGAAAATTTTGGCTTTCTTACCTGAATTCAGAACAAGTTACTACGGACATCTATGGTCACGAGTTCACCGCCGACAGTTTTGCTCTGGATCACTACTTACCGTGGACATTCGTCGTACACAATCAAATCTGGAACTTAACGCCGATGGAGAAAAGTCTCAACTCCTCTAAAAGCGATTTGATTCCTGATGAAGCTTTTGTTGCCCCCTTAGCGCGGCAGCATCAAAGTCTTGTTAAATACCACTACCGCACCGATCCGAACAAATCTAAAGATTTCTTTGAGGAGTATGAAAATTTCTTTGGAATAAGCATTCCGGATTTTGTTTCAGCTTCTGATACATTCGTTATCGACAAATACAAGGAGCATGTCGATCCTTTGGCTAAAACGGCAATAAACATGGGGTTCCAATTATGGCAATAGACGTTAATAATCCATGTCTCTTCTGTAATCTGCCGAAAAATCTTCTGATTCAAGCGGAAAATGATTTGGCATTTGCCGTCTATGACGGCTTTCCGGTAAGTCCGGGACATGTGTTGGTAATACCAAAACGGCATGTGGCTAATTACTTCGATTTAACTTCCGACGAGCTCAAAGCAATCCAAGATCTGCTGGGTATCATGAAAAAAGAAGTTGATGAAAAATTTCATCCGGACGGATACAACGTGGGAGTTAATGTAGGAGAGCCTGCAGGACAGTCGGTTTTTCATGTCCATCTCCATCTGATCCCGAGATACAAAGGAGACGTCACAAATCCTCGCGGCGGCGTTCGAGGCGTTATACCTTCAAAACAAAAGTATTGATGAAACAGAACTTATGCTACCAGCTTAAGTATCGGTGTTTCTCTTCTGTCAACTTCTTTGACAGCTTATCTTTTGTTACTTGGCCTAGGATACAACGCCAGTTCCACAAGATTTTTATCGGGATCTCTGAGGTAAATAGAGGTCATCGTACCTTTCCTACCATGTCTTTCAACAGGAGCGGAAACGACATTCAGACCTCGGGTTCTAAGCTCTTCTTCAATCCTCTGTATCGGCTCATCTGTCGAGATTTCAATGCAAAAATCTCCGGTTCCAGGATCCGCCAAAGCCGCCTTTGGTTCTAATTCTTGTCCTTTGACATGAAGGTTGATTTTGAAAGCGGGCGCAAGAATTTCATATCTTGCACCGTCTTTACGAACTTCAAATCCCAATTTTGAATAGAAATTCACCATCTCGTTGGGCTGAGCCGTTGTAAGAACAAAGTGATCCAAGGATTGCAGAGAAAAAAGCGCTTCCATTTTTTTTACTGATATGAAAAAGGACTGCGGAGAAATCTTTAAAAGAAGATCCTCAAGCAGTCCCGGCTCTTTAAAAGAGAATTATTCCATGGCGGTTGGAGCGTTATCTAAGCCGAATGCATTATTCCATGGCGGTTGGAGCGTTATCTAAGCCGAATGCTTTATGGAGGGCTCTAACGGCAAGTTCCATGTATTTTTCGTCGACAACGATAGATGTACGAATTTCGGAAGTAGAAATCATCTTGATGTTGATATTTTCTTCTGCCAATACTTTGAACATCTTAGCTGCAACACCTGCGTGGCTTCTCATACCGATACCAACGCAAGAAATCTTAGCGATGGAAGCGTCAGTAAGAATGCCGTCTTCTTCAAGGTACGGGCTAACTTCGCTTTCAATAACACGGATAGCTTTATCAAGGTCGTTGCGGTTAACTGTGAAGCTGAAGTCGGTTAAGCCGTTCTTAGCGGCGTTCTGGACGATCATGTCGACTTCGATGTTTGCTTCAGCAACGCTTCCTAAAATCTTATAAGCGATACCGGGGATATCAGGTACGTGCGGGAGTGTGATTTTTGCTTCATCGCGGCTGAATGCGATGCCGGAAACAACAACTTTTTCCATTTTCGGATCTTCCTCAAAAGTGATTAGGGTGCCAGAGTTTGCTTCTTCTTCGACTGGAATATCAGGATCTGTAAGGCTAGAGAGAACTCTAGTCGGAACCTTATATTTACCAGCGAATTCAACGCTTCGAATTTGAAGAACTTTAGAGCCTAAAGAAGCCATTTCGAGAATTTCTTCAAAAGCCACTACATCCATTCTTCTTGCATCACTAACCACACGCGGGTCAGTTGTGTAGATTCCGTCTACATCGGTAAAGATTAAGCATTCGTCAGCTTTCAAAGCAGCTGCGATAGCAACAGCGGAAGTATCGGAGCCGCCGCGGCCTAATGTAGTAATGTTTCCCTCTTCATCGCAGCCTTGGAAACCGGCGACGATAACGGCATTGCCTTCTTCCAGATCAGAAAGAATACGGTGAGCATCGATTTCTTTAATTCTGGCTTTTGTGAAAGCGCTGTCGGTCAAAACTTTAACTTGCGGACCTGTGTAGCTCTTAGCCTTTTTACCAATAGCCTTGAGAGCCATGGAAAGAAGACCGATGGTAACCTGTTCACCGGTAGAGGCCACAACGTCCAGCTCTCTAGGGTCAGGATTTTTTTGAATTTCCTTTGCCAAACCGATCAGGCGGTTAGTTTCTCCACTCATTGCAGAGACAACAACGACAACCTGATGTCCGGCGTTTTGCCATTTAGCGATTCTTCGTGCGACATTCTTGATACGCTCAACGCTGCCCACAGAAGTACCGCCGTATTTTTGAACAATCAATGCCATTTCTTTTGATCTCGATGGGTTAAAAACAAGTCCTTCCAACTTTCGTCAATGTTTAGACTTCAGTAATAATTTATAGGATTTTTTACAGATTATTGCCATTTGCTTGTATTAATTGATGAAGAGCTTATGAATTAACAGGAGCAATCCCAAAAACAGGCAACATAAATCCACCAAGCAGAACAAGATAATCCCCGTCTTCACCCACTTAGAAACAGAAGACGTAATACTTACAACGATGGAAGAGACGGCATAGACAAAATTCCAAAGATAAAAGCCGGCGGCAGCTACTAAGAGAAGAATTCCTGCCCAAAAATCCGAGGGTGTGGCATACCGAACGAGAGCAATAACGGCTACGACAACCATTGCCCAACAAATGCTGCCAAGAATAAGTCTCTTGACGAATACCTTATACAAATAAGATGCAGCGAGTATTGAATTATCTGACATAGTTTTGTTTCTTTAGAATAATTTGATTATTAGCCGGATCTTTGAGCAAAACAGCTCTAACTGCCTCGCCTCCCGGGATAAGAATTTCGATTAATTCGTTATGCAGTCCTTTAGCATGTAACTGACAGCTTAACGCCAAAATATTGTTTTCCGTTGCGATATCGAAGTAAAAAGAGCATGGTTTGGTGTCTTCCAACGGCTGGGGCCCGGGTGTTCTTTGCATAACTCGAAGCCTCATATCGCAGAGATTAATATCTAAGCCGTCTTCGGCAGCTTTGATTTGCGCACCCAGCTTACGGTAAAACATCGCAAAATGATCAATATCATCAACCCAAACAATATTGCCCAGGAACTCTTTAAATTCGAATAAGTCCTGAATAGATTGGGTAAGACGGCTGGCCAGCACCGCTTTAGTTCCCGCAAGAACAATATCGCCCTGCTTTAAGTTAGGGCGTTTTTGGAGATACTCATCATTTAGAACAATCTTGTCTCCGATGACTTTACCCACAGGAATTCTGTAAAGCGGTTTAGACCGCTTATTAACAGGATCCCAAACGTTCTTGTATTCGTAGACGTACCTGCTTGTACGCACCTTCTGAACGACAAAGTTAACTTGCGAGATGTCTTCTTCCACAGCGTTATTCAAAAATATTGTTTAACCGTTACCTAACTACGATGAAATCTTCTGCGACCGAAAAGACAATTGCAGCTAGAAAATTAAGAGCTGAATGCTGATCTTTCCAGTTACAAAACAGAAATCATTATTAACATTTATTCACTATATCACCGTCGAAGCACGGTCAAGAACGACGGCTCATTAAGTCGGGCGTTTAAAAAAAGAAATACGAGCTGAAGACATGAAGTCAACAGATTTCTTACTTTTTCGGAGAAGCTTAAAAATTAATTTGCCGGCCCGATTTGTTATGTACCTCCATCAAACGAGGTTAAGAGATATGTTCCGGCACTTTCATTCCTGTTTTTAGAGTACGGAACACATCGGAGTTATCGTGACCGCATAGGAAATCAAAGGTTTTGAAAAACAATCCCTCCAACTCTTCAACCATAGGTTTAAGCACCGGACGATCGGTTGCGATGAAAAGACGTTTTTTAAGACCCGGATCTTCTATCTTTCGGACAGAAAGAAGAGAAGTATCGTCTCCGAGAAGAATGTTTAACGGCGGAAGAATTGTCCAGCCTAATCCGTTTTCGACTGCTCTTATTACCGACCTTGTATTCTCCAACTCGTAACTGACTGTCGAGTTCAGCCCAATTCTTCTCAGGAAACTTTGGGCTTTCCGTCGATCGGCAGAGTTGGAGCGATAAGAAATGAAAGGCAGTCCAACGCGTCTAAAGGCCCCTCTTTCAAAACTTCTATAGTCATTTCAAAACTTCTCAACTCCTCGCTGAACTTTTTATTGCAAAGTACAAAATAAGACTCTTCCAAAATCAGATGCCGTATTCGGCCAGGACGGTCTGAAATGTCGGGCGCAATTGCGATGTCCAGCAAACCGTTTTCGAAGTCTTCCAGAATTTGAGGTATCAAGCCAGTTTGTACTTCCAACGATTGAAGCTTCGGAATCAAAAACTGCTCTAACTTATCCGAAAAAAATCCGTCAACCACCTCCGATAAACCAATTCTTAGAGACTTCACTTCTCGGTTTTCTTGGAGATTGAGTGAATTCTGCATCAGCCGTGCCTCTTCGACAAAACGACGCGCACAACGAAGAACATCTCTTCCCACTCCCGTTAAGACCAAAGGACGAGAACCTCTTTCAAGCAGAGGCCTTCCTATTTTTTCCTCCAATTTCTCTACGGTCTGAGACACGGCCGACTGCGATACTCCTAATTCTTTGGAGGCTGCAGTAAAACTGCCGCGCTCGGCAACCTTAATGAAGGTCAAAAATGCTGATGGCTGAAGGTCTTGTAAGTTCATATTCCGAGATTCGGTTATGGCATTTGATAAGTAACGCTTTTGGTTCTTGGGATTCCAATCAACAAAGTTTAGATTTTCAAAAAAGCAGATGAGTAAACTTAACTATGGCCTCTTTGATAACAATAATTTTGCCTCAATTTCTATTGATTCTTTTCGGAACAAGTTTGCGGAGGTTCAAACCTTTTTCCGCCTCTTTTTGGTCCGGTTTGGAAGCGCTGGTATTTTACGTCCTCTTTCCTCCGCTTCTCTTCAACTCCGTCTACAAAAGTAAGTTCAACCTCGAGACCTCAGCGTGGTTTCTTTGCGTTGCCGTCTCCTGCATGCTGGGCGCCGTATTACTCTCCTGGTTAGTCAATCAATTCTACAAAGAATCTGCTTGGACGAAATGGTCGGTTTTTCATTGCGGTTTTAGGTTCAACACCTATATAGGATTTGCCATCTGCCAGCCGCTTCTAGGCAATGAAGGTTTTGCTCTCCTTTCTTTGCTTATTGCCATTTGGGTCCCTATAAGCAATACGATCGCCGTTATGACACTTTCTTTTGCAACTAACTCGGAACCAACTTTTAATGTTTTCAATCGGTTAAAGGCCGTTGCCAAAAATCCTCTTATTATTGCCACTGTTACCGGCCTACTTTTTAACCTCTTGAGTATTCCGCTACCTCAAGTCATCTCTATTTTTATCGGTTATTTAAGCAGTGCTGGTCTGGCGTTAGGACTGTTGTGTATCGGGGCAGGATTGACATTTGAAGACGTAAAAAAATATAGGAACCTCATTAGTTGGTGCACCTTTGAGAGATTGGTTTTGGTTCCATGCTTGGCCATTTCTCTTGCCTTCTTCCTATTGCCAAATCCAATTGAAGCTTTCGTGCTGATTCTATTTGCGGCTCTTCCAACTGCTCAGAGCTGCTATGTCATGACTTCAAAAATGAAAGGAAACGGTGCGGCAGTCGCCGATCTTACAAGTTCTCAAACGCTGCTCTCTATGCTGACTTTACCGGTTTGGACCTTACTGATGAAAAACTATTTTTTATCATGAACAAATATGCTGGCAATCATTAATGAATGATTTTAGAAATGGCTTGCGGTCTTAGTTTCATCGATGTCTCTTGCTTTACTTAAAAACATAGTACTTAGAGGCCTAGTTCAAAATCATGCGTCTAAGCAACAGACTGTGCAATTCTTCCTAATTTGGGAAGGGTAATTTCTTCTCAGTACTAATACTGATATACACTTAGCTTGTTAACAAATGGGATTTACCCATAACCTATAAAAGGAGACAACCATGGGATGCAATTGCTGCTGCTCTACAGACAAAGAAAAAGACAAGAAACCTGAAGAAAAACCGGTAGACCCGAAAGTTGAAGAAGCCAAAGAACTTAAAGAAGCAACAGTAGAAGCTGTTGAAGCCGGTACATACGAACAAGAATAATCTCACATAAGATTCATTCCAAAACGCCGCAGGATCCATTTAAGATTTTGCGGCTTTTTCTTTTTGAGCCTGTGTAGATGTCGGGTTTGATTTGAGAAGTGTTTTCATGAAGTCTTTTTTGGTGCTTCAAAAAAGCAGGTGCTTCAAAAAAGCAGAACCAGATCAACGGCCTTCCTTTCTTGGCAGTAAACCTCCAGTGAACGAAGATCTTTTTCGAGTAGAAAGACTGCTCCTCTATCAAAGAGACGTGAGCTATTGACAGCAGGACTTCTGTTTTGTTCGCTGAAAACGAAAAATGCAAACTTTCGGAGCCGGTTCAAATTCACCTGCTATCAAAAAGCATCTAATACTTAAACAATTAATCAAATCTCCCACTAGAATTTTCCACTATCCCAAATACTTGGCATACAAATTGCTTAATCCTCTATAGGAAGCAAACCTGATATTTACCGTTATCAGTCCCACAAGGACACTGCAGGCCAGCTTCTCAATCAAAAATTACTAATACGCACCAAAAAATTATTCAATTTGGTGAATTCTCTGCACCTCTTTAGTGCACCTTGCACCAAATTCGTTCAATCTTAAGGAAAAGAAATGAAAGATCTTCTGATGTTGAAAGGCGCAAAAACCTTGGTCGATGTCGCCACAAAAGTTCAGCCCGGCGAACAGGTTCTGATCGTTACAGACTACGCAAAAACCGATATTGCTAAAGCTGTGGCATCCGTTGCCTGCGACCGAGGCGGCGAAGTCATGGTGATGTCGATGAAGCCTAGAAAACGTGCAGGAGAAGAACCTCCGGCAGCCGTTGCCGCAGCCATGAAAAAAGCCGATGTTGTTATTGTTCCGGTCAGTTACTCCATCACACATACTCATGCCGTTAAAGACGCAGCAGCGGCCGGCGCACGCATTATCGTCATGACCGATTTCACTCCAGAAGTCATGATGCACGGCGGCATTGAGGCGGATTTTGACCAAATTAAACCGACTTGTATTGCTGTTGCAAAAGCCTTGGAAGATGCAAACGAGATCCATGTAACCTCTCCGGGAGGTACGGACCTCACGTTCAAGACCGGAGGAAGACGCGGAAACGCTTTATATTGCGTCGTAGAAAAAGGCCAATTCTCTACTATTCCGACTATTGAAGCCAACACAACGCCTATTGAAGGAACTGCTGAAGGCGTTATCGTTTGCGATGCGTCCATTCCTTATCTTGGCATCGGCTTGGTTGACGAACCGGTAATCTGCAAAGTAGAAAAAGGCTTTATTACCGATATCAAAGGCGGAAGAGCTGCAGAAATTCTTAAAAAGGATCTCGCCAGCCACGGCGATAAAAACAGCTACAACATTGCAGAGCTCGGGATCGGCCTCAATCCCAAATGCAGGATGTGCGGCATCATGCTCGAAGACGAGGGTGTCCTCGGCACCTGCCATGTCGGCATCGGTACCAGCCTGACATTGGGCGGCGTCACAAAAGCACCGTGCCATTACGACCTCATCATGTGGCATCCGACCATTGTGGCGGACGGCAAAGTCATTTTCGACAAAGACAAACCTCTGGTTTAACTAAATCTTCATCCATACCCTAAATCTTCAAGGACTATACAAATGAAACGCAGAACAATTACCGCAAGCCTCTTGGCTGCTTCTCTTCTTTCTTTGACTTGCTTCGGGACAGTTTCCGTGGCTGCGGATGCTTATCCTGCCAAACCAATCTTAACCATCGTGCCGTTTAGTGCCGGCGGCGGAAACGACATCCTTCTGCGCGTCATGGGCAAATATGCTCAGAAGCATCTCGGACAGACTTTGACAATTGACAACAAGCCCGGTGCAGGCGGTCAAATCGGCTGGACATTGCTGGCAAAAGCTAAACCGGACGGATACACCATCGGCGCAGCTTCCCTGCCCTCCATGATCATGATCAAAGAACTGCGCAAGAACGTACCTTTTGCGATGGATGATTTTGATTTTGTTGCAGCAGTGCAAACCGACCCGATTGTTTGGGTCGTTAAGGAGGACAGCCCATTCAAAACAGCCGCAGACGTTGTTAAAGCAGCCAAAACAAAAGTATTAAATGTTGCCGGTGACGGTCCTCAGTCCAATGTTCAGTTACAGCATCTTCTTGCAGAAAAAGACGGCGGATTTAAGACAAACTTTGTGCCGTTTAACGGTTCCGGAAAAGCATTAACTGCCTTAATGGGCGGCAAAGTAGATTTATGTGCTTCTACTCTTTCTGCCGCTGACAAACAGCTTGCCAACGGCTTAAGAATACTGGTCGTATTTTCCGATCAGAAAGTCGGCAATCTTCCGACAGCAGCCGAAGCCTTCGGAAAACCAATTGCCCCGGTTGGAGCCGCTATCCGCGGCATCTGCGCACCTAAAGGATTGCCGGCTGATGCCAAAGCCAAACTTGAAGCCGGCATCAAGAAGATCTGCGAAGACCCGGAATTCTTAGCCGAAGCAAAGAAGATGAAACTGGATATCGGCTTTAAAGGCTCTAAAGAAACACAAGCTATCGTGAACCAAACATCCAAGCTTGTCGCTGAAAACAAAGACTTGTTCTAACCCGGTGTGAGACGAAGTCATGGAAGCAAAAGAAATCAAGAAAGAATGCACTTTAGCGGTTCTGCTTTTAGCAACCGGCGGTTTAGTTCTGTGGCAGGCATACAGCTACGAGCAGGAATCCCGACAATTTCCGGTATTTCTCGGCTGGCTGTTCATGGTCTTCTCCGCGATTAACTTTGTTCGAGTTGTTCCGTTATTCAGCAAGCTTTCTTTGATTTCCGACAAGTTCGAGAAGAAAAGCTTTCTTCCTCTTCTCGTTCTTGCTTTCGTGAGTCTTTACACCTTATCGATTCCTTGGATCGGCTACTATCCGGCCACCTGTCTATTCCTTCTGGTCTTTATGCTGACATTCGGCTACTGGAAGAAAAGCGCAAAACAATACTTGCTGGCAGCAGCCGTTTTCCTGGGCATCGTCTATCTGTTTTTCTCGGTTGTGCTCGGAACTCGTCTTCCGATGGGCGAGCTCTTCGGTCTGTAGGAGGCCGTCATGGATTTCTCTGTCATTGCTTCTTCTTTGGGACAGGCCTTTGAGCCGGGCATGCTGGTCATGGTTCTTGTCGGCACGGTTCTCGGTGTCATTGTCGGGTCTTTGCCGGGCTTAACCAGCACGATGGGAGTTGCGCTCCTAGTTCCGTTTACGTTCGGCATGAATCCTGCCATGGGCTTAGCCTTGTTGGGCGCCATTTATGCCTCATCGAGCTATGCCGGCTCCATCAGCGCCATTTTGCTGAACATTCCCGGAACCCCTTCGAACTGCTGCACGCTGCTTGACGGCTATCCGATGACCAAGAAGGGTCAAGCCTCAAGAGCTATCGCTCTTTCGACTATCGGATCAGCGGTTGGCGGTTTGATTTCCGTCTTTGCTCTTCTTTTTCTTGCTCCTCCTTTAGCCATTCTGGCTTTAGAGTTCGGACCGCAAGAATACTTTGTCATGGCGCTCTTCGGCGTGGCCATTATTGCGACTCTTTCTGAAAAGAATTTAATCAAAGGCGTTATTGCAGGTATTTTCGGTTTACTCCTTTCTATTGTCGGCATGCATCCGATTACCGGAGAAGCTCGATTTACTTTTGATTTACCGGAACTGTTTAACGGGCTGTCTTTGGTGACGGCTCTTATCGGTTTGTATTCTCTTCCGGAAGTCGTCAGCATGCTCAAAGAAAAAGGAGCCGCCGCTTCAAGCGGCAAAGTAGAAGTATCGGGGATATGTTCTTCGATGAAAGAGCTTCTGCACTATAAAATGCTGACTTTCAGAGCCTCTATTATCGGCATCATCATTGGAATTGTTCCGGGTGCAGGTCAATCGATTGCATCGTTTATCGCCTATGACGATGCCAGAAAAAGCTCCAAAAAACCGGAAGAATTCGGGAATGGTTGTCCTGAGGGTGTGATTGCCTCCGAAGTCTCTAATAACGCTGTTGTCGGTGGCTCTTTAGTTCCGGCCTTTACTTTAGGCATTCCCGGCAATGCTGTTTCTGCCGTATTAATCTCGGGTCTGATGATTCATGGAATTCAGCCGGGACCGAGCTTATTTGCAGATAATTCGGAAATCGTCTACAGCTTTATTTTCAGTTTATTCATTGCCAACATTGCCTTCATACCAATCGGCATTTTCTGTGCCAAATACTGCGTGAAGCTGCTTCAAATGCCCAAAGAAATCATGGCCGCTTTGGTCATCGGCTTGTCGGTTATCGGCTCTTATGCCGTCAACGGTTCCATGGTGGAAGTTTGGGTCATGATTGCGTTCGGTGCCTTGGGCAACTTCATGAAGTACTTTAATTTGCCCCGTGAGCCGCTAGTTCTGGGACTTGTTCTCGGCACAATGGCTGAGAGCGAACTGGCAAGAGCTTTGGCTCTTGTTCAAGGCGACGTCTTCAGATTAACAACAGGCATCATGACAAGTCCAATCTGCCTCATCATGATCGGCTTGATTCTGTATTCCGTTATGCATTCTGTGTTGAAAAGAAGAAAGTCTGTTAAAGCTGCCGCAACTAAAGAGACGCTGGCAGAGGCTGTTTAACTAATTGAATCTTTAGTAGAAAGTCTGAATTTCATTTGTACTACGGGAGGAGGCGCTTCCCCGACTTTTGCCTCCTCCTTCTTCTTTACTCAGTGGCGCTCTCAAAAGATAATCCGCACCCATCTTTAGCACTCAAAGTCGGTGAAGCCGACAAGGGCCACTCAATCCCTAATGCTGGGTCATTCCAGAGAATCGTTTTTTCATCCTGCGGATAGTAGTATTCGGTGCATTTGTAGTTAAACAGCGCTTCGTCAGAGCAAACAAGAAATCCGTGCGCTAGCCCGGGCGGAATCCAAAGCTGTTCGAAATTGTCTGCTGAAAGGTAGGTACCAGCCCACTGCCCGAAAGTCGGAGAACCTTTGCGAATATCAACAACTACGTCGAAAATTTTTCCTTTGAGCAGAGTAATCAGTTTGCCTTGCGGATGTTCTTTCTGGAAATGCAAACCTCTTAGTACATTCTTGGAAGAAATAGAAAGATTATCTTGAACAAATTCTGTTAGAACGCCGAATTCTTCGTATCTTTTCTTTTGCCAAGTCTCCAGAAAAAGACCGCGGTTGTCTTTGTAGACTTTTGGAGTCAGCTTCAGTACGCCTTTGATAGGAAATTCTTCAACCCGCATTTATAAGTCCTTTTGTTAGAGAGATTTTGCAGCATCTAAACCTTGATATTGCTGATGAAGCCATTTGCGATATTCTTCATCCATAACCTGTTTTGTCCATTCAGAATTATTGAGATACCACAGAACGGTATTTCTCAAAGCTTCCGAGAAAGAGTGTCTAGGAGTCCAACCAAGTTCCTTTTTTACCTTGGTTGAATCAATGGCATATCTAAAATCATGTCCGGGTCTGTCGGCGACAAACTTTATCTGTCTGCTGTATGAGGTTCCATCGGGCTTTGGCATCACTTCATCGAGAATTTCGCAGAGGGAATGAACGATCTCAAGGTTTGATTTTTCGCATTCACCTCCAATGTTATAAGACTCGCCTATCCTTCCTTTAGATAAGATCAGGTCTAAAGCCTCGCAATGATCTTCAACGTAAATCCAATCCCGAATATTTAAGCCGGTTCCATAAATTGGCAGCGGCTTATTTGAAACAGCATTCAAGACCATTAACGGAATTAGTTTTTCCGGATACTGTCTGGGCCCATAATTATTTGAACAATTCGAAATTAACGTTGGAAGTCCATATGTTTTGAAATAGGACCTCACGAAGAAGTCAGATGAAGCTTTGGAGGCGGAATAAGGGCTATTCGGAGCATAGGGAGAGTTTTCGGTGAAAGGAGCCGAATTTTTATCGAGCGAGCCGTAGACCTCATCGGTAGAAATATGAAGGAATCGAAATTTTTTCTTAGCTTCCCGTTCCAGTTCCTGCCACCAATCTTTTGTAGTTCTAAGAAGCTGTTCCGTTCCCAAGACGTTGGTTCTAACAAAATCTTCGGCACTGTGAATTGAACGATCAACATGGCTTTCCGCTGCAAAGTTCACGATTGCATCCGGACGGAATTCTTTGAGACAACGAGCGACCAACTCTGCGTCTCCAATATCGCCATGAGCAAAAGAAAACTTTGAAGAATGTAGACAGGGTTCTAAATTGACCAGATGACCGGCATAGGTTAGTTTATCCAGAACCAGAACGTTATTTCCTGCTTCGACCTGTTGCACAACAAAGCAAGAGCCGATAAATCCAGCTCCTCCGGTCACTAGTATGTTCCGACTCATTTATTCAACGTTCCTTTCCGCATGCAATGTTTTCCTTGTACGAAAGCATCCGCTGTGCAGACTCTGACTGCTTTCATCCAAACCGTATTTATCCTACAAACCTCCGGTTCAGTCAAATACATAAGAAGAAAAATGCTTTTCCTTTGGTAAATCTTTAAAGAATCATGAATCCTAACAATGACAATGCAAAAACTAACCGCTTAGTCATCTAATTCAGTTCCCACTTACCTCATTGCTTGAGCCTATCGAGGCTCCATAAAACGGGACCTCAAAAAAGAAAAAATTTTCCTAAAGAGTTGAAATGTCGTCTCGCCGTCTGATAGTGCCGTTTGTTTTACGTATTTATCGATAAATTATCACTCTTTATAAATAAATAGGTATAAATATATTCAAAAGGTTATCTCAAAACCTAATAAAAGATCTCTTCAAATACCCTACAGGAAAATAACAGATTTATCGATAAATTCAACCTTTTAAACTTTTCTTATGCCGTTAGTTTTCTTTGAATTGGAAACTTTTTAATTTACTCAGGAGGACTGTTA
Organism: uncultured Turicimonas sp.; assembly: GCF_902477955.1. NCBI lineage: Bacteria > Pseudomonadati > Pseudomonadota > Betaproteobacteria > Burkholderiales > Sutterellaceae > Turicimonas > uncultured Turicimonas sp. The sequence continues at coordinate 22,733 of NZ_CABSJB010000018.1, forward strand.
TGTCTAACAAGATGTGGGGTGGAAGATTTTCCGAAGTCCCAGCAAAATTTGTCGAAGAGTTTGGTGCCGTTATTAAAGTTGAAACCAGACTCTGTCCATATGATATCCAAGGAAGCCTTGCTCACGTAACGATGCTTGGCGAAAAAGGCATTATTGCTCAAGAAGATGTTGAGAAAATTAAAGCCGGTCTCCTCCAAGTCGGCCAAGAGATTAAAGAAGGAAAGTTCCAATTCAATGCTGAAGACGAAGATGTTCATATGGCAATTGAAAAGAGACTGACTGAGTTGATTGGTCCAGCCGGAGGAAGGCTTCATACCGGCAGAAGCAGAAACGATCAATGCTGTGTGGACAGCTACCTCTACTTCCGTGATGCTGCAAAAGAATGCCAGAAACTCTTGCTGGAAATTCAGAAAAGCCTTTATGAACAAGCCGAGAAAAATTTCGGAACTATTCAGCCTGGATTTACTCATCTTCAAGTTGCACAACCTGTGTTAACCAGCCATTGGCTGATGGCATATTTTTGGATGTTCAAGCGTGACTTTGACAGACTTCAAAGCTTTTTAGACCGCTTAGTGGAATGTCCTTTAGGCGCAGCCGCTTTGGCCGGAACAGATTTTCCTATCGATCGTTGGTCGACAGCGAAACAATTAGGATTTGAAAAACCCACCGAAAACAGCATCGATACCGTGGCCGACAGAGATTATTGCATTGAATTTGCTTCTATCGCTGCATTGAGTTACATGCATATGTCGCGCCTATGCGAAGAAATTATCATTTTTGCCAGTCAAGAATATAAGTTCATTGAACTTTCTGATGATTTCACAACCGGCTCTTCCATCATGCCACAGAAAAAGAATTGTGACTATGCCGAGCTCATCAAGGGAAGAACCGGCCGTATGTACGGTTATCTCCAAGCAATGCTGACCATGATGAAAGGCATTCCGCTTGCCTATGACAAAGACATGCAGGAAGACAAGTTCTTGTCTTACGAAACCATCGATTTGTGGCAGGACACCATGAAAGTAATGGCTCCGATGATCCGTAAGATGAAGATCAATGCCAAACGCACTTATCAAGCCGCTTCTCATGGATTCTCTACCGCTACGGACATGGCTGATTATTTGGTTAAGAAAGGCATGCCTTTCAGAGATGCTCATCGAGTAGTCGGTCAAACTGTTAGATATTGCGTTGAAAAAGATAAAACTTTCGATGACTTAACATTGGAAGAGTTCCAGCAGCAATCCGATTTGTTTACTGACGATATCTTTAAGGAAATTTCTTTAGAGCATTCCGTCGGCGCCCGCAAATCCTACGGAGGAACTTCGCCGGAAGCTGTCAAAGTCCAGCTCGAACATGCCGAAGAATTCTTGGATAAAGCCCATCAAAAACTCGGATAAACCTCTAAATCATCTAGTGGAAGAACTCTTGTCTTAGTTCTGGTAAAGACCATGAGAAAGCAATTCAACGTACGGAACACAACTTCCAACACCATTGGAGCAGGCATTCTTTTTTCATTGCTAAGTGCAATAACTTACGGCCTTAATCCTGTGTTTGCAAAACTTGGGTATGCTTCTCACCTTCAAGGTATAGAAATACTGCATGGCCGTTTCATCTTTGCAGTTATTGCTCTTGCGTTGATAGGTCCGTTACTTCAGCCAGGGTTCTTCCGCTTCAGCAGATCGTTAGTTAAGAGCTCCCTCTTCATCGGACTAGGCATTCTTCTGCCTCTAAACCTTCTCTATGTTTACGCGCTGAAAGACATTCCAGCCTCCATGATGAGCTTGATAACTTACGTTTATCCGCTGATCATTCTTGGCGTAAACAGCGTGGTTTTTCACAAGCAAATTCAAGCCAGCCAACTGATTTCCATCATCTTTATCCTACTGGCTTGTATTTGTATTTTTTCAGATGCTTTTGAATTGAACATCACGCTGACAGCGTTAGCTTTAGGCTTCCTATCGACAGTGATGTATGCAGTTTACTTGCTGTCTCTTCAGCAGCTGGCAGTCAATGTTTCCGCATATCAAATTACTTTTCTAACTCTTTTATTTGCAACAATCGGTCTTTCCTTCTTCCACAATCCTCTCAACATTTTGGATTTCAACGGAACCCAACTCGCAGTAACCGGAGGATACGGACTCATTTCAACAGTCTTTTCGACCATTTTTGTTTCCAGAGCGGTACAGCTTCTAGGAGCAACTCAGGCCGGAATCTTCTGCTCGTTTGAACCTATTTTCACAATTAGTTTTGCCGCTTTGCTGCTTGGCGAGCAAATACCAACTTTCAGAATCGTTGGAATGATTCTGCTAATCATGGGCATTGTGATCCCGAACAGGAAAGAACTTTTCAACACTTTTAATCTCAAAACCTCTTTATAGGAGAAGCATGATGGACATGATGTTTTGGATGGAACTAGCCGTCGTCATTATCGCCATCTTCATTGGTGCCAAATGGGGCGGAGCCGGTCTGGGTGCAGGCGGCGGCATCGGCCTTGCCGTATTAGTTTTCGTATTCGGAATGAAGCCGGGTGCGCCACCGGTCAGCGTATTGTTAATCATCACTGCCGTCATTACCTGTGCTTCAATTCTGCAAGGTTCCGGTGGTCTGGATTTTCTAGTCAGTATTGCAGAAAAACTTCTGAGGCGAAATCCAAAGAACATTACCTTCATGGGACCGTTGGTATGCTACCTGTTTACTCTTTTCTGCGGAACAGCCTACGTTGCTTTCTCCGTTTACCCGGTCATCGCGGAAGTTGCAATCGGTGCTAGAGTAAGACCGGAGCGGCCATTAACCATGTCAGTCATCGGAGCACAATCCGGCATCACAGGATCTCCGATGTCTGCCGCTACCGGCGCCATGATTGCTCTCTTAGCAGTTAAAGGAGTTACACCGCTTCAAATTTTTGCCGTTTCCATCCCAGCCTGCTTAATCGGAGTATTAATCGGCTGTGCATTCATGTTTAAGAAAGGCAAAGAATTAGCCGATGATCCTGAATTCCAACGCCGAGTAATGAGCGGTGAGTTCCAGGATAAAGAAATCAGCACTGACAGCAAGAGCTTTTCTCCCAACGCAAAACGCGGTGTCGTAGTATTCGCATTGGGCATCTTGGCCGTTGTCTTCTTCGGTTCTTTCCCAAATTTGCTTCCTTCCTGGGAAACCGCAGGTAAAGTGTCCAGACTCTCCATTCCTAACATGGTTCAAATCGTGATGCTCTGCTGTGCAGGTCTCATCATGGTCATTGCTAACGTTGAACCTAAGAAACTGGCTGACGGTTCCGTTTTCAGATCCGGTTTGATCGGTATGGTTGCGGTTTATGGTGTGTCTTGGCTGACAGCGACATTCTTTAATTTCTATAAACCGATGTTTGTCTCCGAGTTCGGGAACATGATTGCCTCTGCGCCTATCCTCTTCGCAGTCGCTCTTTTCATTCTTTCCGGCGTTCTCTTCTCTCAGGGAGCCACGGTAACAGCATTAGTTCCTATGGGTATCGGTCTAGGAATTGCTCCTGCTGATTTGGTCTGGATGTTCCCGGCGGTAAGCGGATACTTTGTCATTCCTGCCGGCGGCGCAATTATCGGCTGCGTAGCCTTTGACAGAACCGGAACCACACAAATCGGCAAATTCGTATTCAACCACAGCTACATGCTTCCAGGCATTGTTACAACTTTAAGTCAGTTGGTGATTGGCTACGTCATCGCTAAATTTGTTTTCTAAGAAAAACGAATTCAGGACCGACGGCATAAAGCGTCGGTCCTTTTTCGTGTTTAGAATACGAACAAGGAGAAAGCGATGCCCTTGACAACTACATCAGAAGAATTCTTAAAAGTCCAGAGTTATCTTTTTCGGAATCATCCTGAACCGGGAGACAAAGTTGCCGGAGAGGATGAACTTATAGAAGCGCTTGGCCTTACGCGTTATAAAACCAGACAAGCACTCGATCTACTGGTTCAAATGGGAGTGCTGGATCGGCAAAAAAAACGAGGAACTTTCTTCAAACGTCAAGCCACACATGACATGACGCAAAATATTCTGGAGCAACTGAAACTCGCAGGATTCGATGAATTGGAGTTCAACGAAGCACGACTTATGATCGAACTTTCGGTAATTCCCTTTGTTATTCAAAGACTCACGCCAGCAATACAAGCACAGATGAGATCTTTAGCCCAGAGTATCAGAACGCATGCTTCAGAACCTACAAAAGCTGACGCCTACCTAATGGAATTTCATCTGTTAATGCTAAGAAGCTGCGGCAACCGTGTCATGGAAGTCTTCGCAGGCGTAGTACGAACCTACTTCCAGTCAACTCAACACTTAATTAGAGATTTGCCCAAAGAGTACTACGAAAAACGGGCTGAACTTTGCGACTCACTGCTAGCAGCCCTTAATAAAAAGAGTGTTGAGGAGTCTCGCAAAATTCTCAAAACTATGATTGAAGGAAAACCTTCCTCTCTTTGAGACCTTCAAGGAAAAAGGCCGGTCCAAAGATGCACTCTGACCTTTAGTTAAATCATTGAATTAATTTTTACGAACTTTATATCAGCTACCGGATCTGATAAGAATATGTAAATGAGCCGCTGGTGACATTTCCATACTCCTTTTGTTCCAGAGTATAAAAATGGTACTCCAAGGAAGCCACCTTTTTACCCAAACATCACCTCTTTTTAGTAAGAGTCAAAGAAACGAGCATTTGCAAGAACTTTTCTAACCTCTCCTTCTTACGTCCCAAAGCATTTCAATGAAACAAACACGACTTCATCTGCAACAAATTCGCAATTAAACATATTAAATATTTATTTTCAACAATAAAAAAAGTAAAATTACTTAATAAATATAAATAATCCTTAGAAAATATATGTTTTGTTAGTGAGTTATCATGATTATCGAGCGCGAATTTGATGTCTCCATAAAAAAGATATCTATTAAAAACTTTAAGAACATCGAAGAAGGAGAACTTTCTCTCAAGACAGGGAATCGACCAGGGGCGGCTGAACTTTTGGGCATCTTCGGACAAAACGGGACAGGAAAGACTGGCGTCATTGAGTCACTAGAAATCTTAAAATCTCTTATGATGTCTCTGAGAATAAAAAGAGATTTTGCTGAAAAAATTTACAAGGATAAAGAAAATGCCGAATTTGTCTTTGAATTAGAACTCCAAAGCAAAGAATCTGGTGACCTTTCATACTCTGTTTTTTATGGGTTCAAGCTCTCGCAAGCTCAGGAGGAAATTTTTACTGAAAAAAATGATATTCAGACTATCTCAGTTCCCAATATCATCGATGAGTATTTAAAAATTCCACGTGCAGGCAAAACTGCTCTGACTATCACAATTTCTCGAGACCCTAATACGTTACTTTCCGCAACACCGAAAAAATATTTCCCTAAACTTCTTAAGAAAACAGAAGGTCCGCAAACTGCTCCTTTAATCATTGAAAGAGAAAAGACTTACGACAAGTCCATGTCATATCTTTTTTCCTCAAAGTTCTTGACTTTTCTTAATGAATTTGAAGAAGAGGATTCGAAACTTGTCTTCCTAATAATCAAAGTTCTTCAAAGCTATGCCATCCAAAATTTATTTGTCGTAACAACAAGAGAATCAGCATTGAACACTCTTGGTCTTCTTCCTGTCCCCTTTAACCTTCACCATAAAAAAGAGTTGAACTATGGGATGTTTTCTTTTGACTTGGGAGAGTATAAGAAAGTCCCCGGAACTGCTTTGCCGATCCTTAGAAAGTTAGTTTCACAACTTAACCTTGTCCTTACTCAGTTAATTCCCGGAATGGAACTCAGGCTAGAAGAAAAAGGAACAGATGTGAACGAAAAAGGAGAAGAAGTCCGTGCTGTCTATCTGAGTTCTTTAAGAGGAGGGAAGAAATTTCCCTTGAAATATGAGTCTGAGGGAATTAGAAAGATTATTTCTATTCTTCAGCTCCTCATCTTAGTCTATAACCGGAAAGGCATAACAGTTGCTATAGATGAGATTGACTCCGGAATCTTTGAGTACCTATTAGGTGAATTATTGTTTTTAATTCAAGATGGTGGAAAGGGGCAGCTAATTTTTACTTGTCACAATCTCAGGCCCTTAGAAATGCTCTCTCATAAGTCTATTGTTTTTTCGTCGACGGATCCTAATCATAGATTTGTGCACTATAACGGGGTTCAGAAAACAAACAATCTCCGAGACCTCTTCTATAGAGAAATTATGGTGGGTCTTCAGGATAAACCACTTTACCAGCGTACTAATAATTCTGATATTTCGGTTGCCCTAAAATTAGCTGGAAGGATTGATTATGAAGACTCGACAACCTAAAAAGAAAATATTATTTGTAATTGTGGAGGGACCTTCAGACGAGAGTGCCTTGTCTGAAGTATTTAAAGAACTTTTCAAAAATTATAATGTTCAATTTATTCAGAAACATGGGGATCTAACCTCAGAATCCTTCTCTAACTCAGGGAACATTCTCAAAAGGGTATGGGATTTCACGGAAAAGTGGATAAAAACTTATCATTTGAAAAAAAAGGATATCTTCGCTGTAGTGTTAGTTACGGATCTTGACGGCTGTTTCGTAGATGAAAAAGTAGTTTTAGAAGATTCCTCTGTCCAGGACGTAGCCTACACAGAACACTCGATCGTATGTCCTGTTCGTGCTTCGATAATCGCAAGAAATCAGAGAAAAAAAGCAAACTTAATAAGATTATTCAAATCTAAATCGATAGGTGGAGTTTGCTTTAGCGTAATCTTTTTTTCAAGAAACCTTGAACACTTTCTGCATGGACGAATAGATAATTGTACCGACTACGAGAAGGAGTCCTTAGCACTGACCTACTATCAAGAATTTCAGAAGGATCCAGAACCGAAACTTCAATACTTTAGAAAGGCGGCAGAACTAATTAATAACTCAGAGAAAGAAGTGAGCGAGTTTTTAGAGGCAGACAACAACTCATTGAAAGCTAATTCAAATTTGTTCATAGAGCAAGAACGGCTATTGGCACTTCTTTTGCCGGCAAAAGAAAAGTAAGTTGACACATTTTCCCCTCGGATTAGACAGAAAATGACCTTCAGAACAGGTTTGACAAAGAAAGGGCTACGCAACAACCTTTGGCTTTGACAAAGTAAAAAACAAATCAGCCCAGGCCATTCGAGACTTCCATCTTCTCTGAATATGGAACGTGAATAATAGCGTCTTATCGACACCTCTAAGCAGATAAGACGAATATGTTAAAAATTGCAAGCTATAAATAACAAGAGGGTTACCCATCTTTCGGGCAACCCTGTGTTTTTGCTTAAAAATTAATTACTTTTGTTTTGCTGCAGAATTTCCTGCAATTCTTCCGAAAGTAAAGATATCAGCGATAGCATTTCCGCCAAGGCGATTGGTTCCGTGGATCCCGCCCGTAATTTCACCGGCAGCATAAAGACCAGGTATTACATTGCCTTGTCTATCAAGCACTCTAGTTTCCGGATCGATTCTCACACCGCCCATAGTATGGTGAACCGCCATACTGGACAATGCTGCCCAATAAGGAGCCTTTTCAATCTTATGCGTCAAATTTCTAGGAGCTTTTCCGAAGTCAGGATCCTTCTGCTTATCCACCATGGCATTGTATTCAGCCACTGTCTTCTTGAGCTGATCTGCAGGAACATCCATCTTCCTAGCCAGTTCATCCAAAGTATCAGCCGTGAAAGCATCGCCGGTCTTAAGACCTTTCATTGCATCATCACGAACAATTTGGTTGTAGCTATTGAATCCGTCATTATCGACAATGGCATAGCCGAATTTTTCCGGAAGATTAAGAATGGCATCACGAAGGACATCTCTGCGGGCATCTTCGGAGACAAATCTCTTACCTCTTTTATCCACGAAAATATAGCGAGCTACGTCAAGATGGAGAGCCTGACGAGAAGTATGTCCCGGAGGGCAGCCAGGGTTGCACTGGATGTAGTCCAAACCAAGGAGGTAGGCTCCCGCCTCGTTAGCGGCCAGCATCACTTCTCCGGTTGAACAGGCACTATTATTAGTTGTAGTCAACGTTAACATGCGTGGATCATGCAATGCACGAAGTTTTGGATTTGCAGCGAACCCGCCGGCTGCCAAAACGATGCCTTTAGTAGCTCTGATGTAGAAAGGTTTACCATTTCTTATTGCAAGAACACCCAGAGCTCTGCCTTCATCAAAGTTTTCACGGATGATCTTTTCTAATTTGGTTCCGGTAAGAATGTCAACGCCAAGGGCCTTGCACTTATCAGAGAGAACACGAATAAAGCCAGTTCCTTTAGGTTCAGTTGCCAAATGTGAGCGCGGCCAAAGTGCTCCATAAACTTGCATCACGTCCGGACGGAATTTGAGTCCCATTCCTTCTAGCCAATGCAATGTTCCAAGTGCATTCGTACAGAGAATTCTGACTAATTCAGGATCCGCCCTTCCATCGCCGCCAGCCAAAGTCTGCTGAATATGTTTTTCAATGCTATCTTCAATGCCTTGTTTCTTCTGGCGTTCCGGGTCAACAGCATTGAAGTAACCGCTGGAAATCATAGTATTACCGCCAACAAAGGCTAATTTTTCTATGACTGTTACTTTGGCCCCGGCTTCAGCAGCTGAAACTGCGGAAGCTAATCCGGCACCACCGGAGCCAACAACCAAAACCTCGGTTGTCAAATCCCACTTTTCAGGCACCAGACCTGTTTTCTTTTCTTGAGCATTTGCACCGGAAACAATCGGAGAAACGGAAAGCACTACACCAGCAGAAAGCAAACCGCGTCTTGAAAGAGTTAACTTACTCATAACATCTCCTTTTTTGAGGTTCAATAAAACGGACTTGTTACAAGAATGATAACTAGAGCGGGTTTTCCTCCATATCAGATGAACATCGGATGGTTATTATCGTGAAGCCATTTCACCGGCAATTTTTCCAAAGACGAAAGCATCGAGCAACCCGTTTCCTCCTACTCTATTAGTGCCATGCACTCCGGTGGTTGCTTCTCCCGCCGCATACAATCCCGGAATCGGATGGTTAGAAACATCTAACACTTGGGCCTGAGGATTGATAACTATTCCTCCCATGGTGTAGTGAACTGCCATCTTGACCCTAGCAGCATAAAAAGGAGGATTCTGAATCTTTTGTACCAACATCCAGCTCTCTCTTCCAAAGGCATCCTTTTTAGTATCAACAGCTTCGTTGTATAGCCGAACTGACTTCAAAAGATTATCAACCGGCACTTTCATTTTTTGAGCTAATTCCTCTAGAGTACTTGCGGAAAAATGCTCACCTTCCCTTTCGCCCAGGATACCTGCCTGTTGAAATAAAGAACTTAAGTTTTGGAAACCCTCTTTATCCACAACGGAAAAAACCACCTTATCGGGTTGACTGAGTACAGCGTCTCTTATGTGATCTCGAGTATCGTCCTCCGCCACGAATCGGTTTCCCTGGTTGTTGACGAGAATATGTCTGGTAACGTCCAAATGAAAACCAGACCGATGTACGTATCCGATGTCGGGACCTAAATTACATTGAATATCCTCAAGTCCGGCTAACTTTGCTCCGGCTTGCTGCGCGATTTTCAGAATTTCTCCCGTAGCACTCGGACTTCCTGTGTATTTCATGCCTGCCAATCTAGGATCTAATGCAGAACACATCTCAAGATTGGCAGTAAAACCTCCGCTTGCAATAATTACGGCCTTCTTTGCAAAGAAGGTCTCTTCTTTTCCTTTATGGAGCGTTTTTACACCTACCACTTTCTCGCCGTCCTTTACTATCTCCGTCACTTGTGCATTGGTAATGATAGGAATGTTTAGTTTCCGGCATTCTTCAGAAAGAGCTGCAACGTATCCTCTTCCGTGAGAAATAGACGGATAATGACTTCTTGGCCAAAGGCCGCCGTAAACCTGAAAAACTCTCTTTTTAAATTTAACGCCTATGCTTTCCAGCCAATCAAGCGTCGGCTTGGCATTCTGAACAAGGGTCTTTAATAGTTCGGGATCTGATTTATTTTGACCCGCTTGTAGAGACTGTTCGTAAAACAGCTCTTCCGAATCCGAAATCCCTTGCTTCTTTTGACGCTCGGGATCAGGGGCATTCAAAATTCCGCTTGAGATTAAAGTATTTCCTCCTATAACGGCCATTTTTTCTAGAACTGCGACTCGGGCTCCTTTCTTTGCCGCAAAAATAGCCGCAGTCAAACCAGCTGCCCCCGAACCAATAACGATGACGTCAAAATCTTCTTCCCGGGGGTTGTGTTGATTTTCGGCCTTGGCAGCAGAGCTAAGCAACGGAAAGGCCATCAGAAGAAGCAACCTCTTAAGGAAATCCTTTCTGGAAAACATCATCGTTGATTTCCTTTTAATTTTCTTAAAAAATCAGCTATCTCAACGGCATTTATCAGGTTTAACTTTCGGCAAGCCGACCCCCTGTGCTGCTGAACTGTTTTTTCAGATATTTGAAGAGCATCCGCAATATTCTTATTCATCATTCCTTTGCCGACAAGTAGCACGACATCTTTTTCTCTTTCTGTTAACGAGTCAAACCTGCGTTTATCGTAGGCCATTTGGTCGTCTCTGAACTTTAAATCCAAGGACAGGCGCAAAGCTCTTTCTATAACGTCAATCAACTCTTTTTCTTCCGGCGACTTTAATAAGAAATCAAATGCTCCTTCTTTCAAGGCATGAACAGCCATCCGAACCTCTCCATGACCGGTAAGAAAAATCACGGGCAATTTATTTTTTTGTTCCTTTAGCTCAGCGAATACCTCCAACCCGTTTTTTTTAGGCATACGTACGTCTAAAACAATGCAGCCTACCTTATCCAAAGTCGGGTACGCCTCCATGAATTCTTCAGGGTCATTCCAAACTTTGGTTTCATATCCCAAAGATTCGCAAAAGAAAGCCAAGGATTGTGAGGTCATCTCATTATCATCGACGATGTATATACATTCTCCCAAGGTCATTCTCCTCTCTCTTTGTTTTCCGAAATTTTAGGAAGCTCCAACTCCATCACGAGGCGATTTTCTTCATCTAGAAAAGCTTTAAGGTTTCCGCCATGGGCTTCCGCTAGTCCTCTGCATATAGACAAGCCCAAACCCAACCCATCTGATTTCGTAGAAATTCCCGGAACAAACATGGACTCTACCAGGCCCTGATTTACTCTAGGGCCGTTATCAGTAAAGCGAATAAAGACATTCCGGCCTGAGGCTGAAACATTGATATTGATTTGAGGCACATCCTGATCCTTACATGCCTCCCAGGCATTTTTTAGCAAGTTATAGAAAACTAAATCCAGTTCCATAGCATCGGCTTCCACCAGGTACTCTTCTTTCCCGGAAAGCACAATTGGAACTTCTTTTCCTTTGATTTGTTGGAATTTTTCTATGGAAGCTTTTAGCAGAGAAAGGATTCCCAGAACCTTGTGTTCACTTTGTCTTTGTTTAGCATAGTTTCTTACTTTGCCAACAATTTTGGCCGCTGTCTCGCTTTGTTCGGTTATTTTAATGAGAGTCTCTCTGAGCACGTCTTCCCTGAGATTCCCTCTTTCCTCCCTGATACGCAAACCGCGGGAAAAGTTTGTAATGGCATTCAGGGGCTGCTGCAGTTCATGAGCAATAAGGCTTGAGAGCTGGGCGGCAATGCCCGCACGTTCCATCGACGAAATTTTTTCTTGCTCCGAATTTACTTTCTGCTGTAACTCATTAGCTTTTTTCATAGAAGCGGTTAATTGGGAAGTTCTTTTTCTCACTAACCAAGAAACATATAAAGTATGGGCAAGCATAAGAAACAGGAAACCCACAAACCCTATAAACCAAGGGAAATACTTTCTCAAAAAATTTTTCCAGTACTCTCGGCCTTTGTTTTGTTCTTCAACATCACTTAGCAGAGTCATGACAACCGAATTATCAGCGGGTTCCGTCCACTCCATTAAGCCCGGAAGCTTGGGAACAGTTTGGAGAGCCGAAGTGACTTGAAGAATTAAGTCTCTTTCTTTTGCGGTTAAAAGCTTAGAAGGCTTTGACGCTGCGAGTACCCATCCGGGATACAGCTCAGTTGAATGTTTGCACTGAAGGTCTTTACTGTCTTTCGGGCTAATAACTTTTAAGGCTCCTTGGGGAATGTTTCCATCTTTCTCCATTCTTTCCAGAAGGCAGGCATCAACTATTCCGACATCGCCTTTCCCGGCAATTATTTGATGAATAACTTTTTCAACCGGTGCGCCAGTGTATTTAACATCATTTGGGCTAAAAGAGGATCCAAACAATCTTTGAAGCTCTTTTAATCCTATGAGAGTGCTTAAAGAGGCTGCTTGGGACATTCCTATTATCGTTTTATCCTTGATGTCCATTAAAGAAGTTATATCAGAACGATCCTTTCGCGTAACAAAAGCCGCCCCGCTTGTATGAGAAGAATCTATAGCAAGAGGATTTTTCATTGCCCCTACGGCCCAGGCTCCATAGTCAATCAAAGACGCAAAAGTAGCAGCATCGGTTATAAAAAAGAAAGCCGGATTATCCTTCCTCGCAATCAACTCCTCTCGGCTCAGATAACTTAATTCAAAATACTCCTGAGAAATTTCATCCCGTAAATGGTCTAAGGTCGTCGCAATCGTCTCGACGATACTTTTATCCTCATCTACTACTTGTGCATCTACTGTAACTGCGTTTGCCGGACAAATAAAAAACGACAAAAGCAAGGAAACAATGAGCTGCTTCCAGTGAGATGTTCCTTTTGGTGCTCTATTTTTGTTTGACATCCCGATAGTATGAGAACGCAAGGTTGGATTAAGGAATTTTGGTTTGAGTATTGAGCTTATTGTAACGATCCTTCACTCGTCAAAAAACAATCAGCTGCTAGGAATCCTTGGTTTTTAAGATGGCATACAAGCAAGGAGATTACATCTCCTCCCGCTTGAAAGAAACGTATAGAAAAAAATTGAGCATCAAAACCCTAATCTCATCCAAAGTTTTTTCATTAGTGAAGAGAGGGGGATTGATCTGTAGAAAGGTTTCTACCAAGGAATAGGAACTCTATTACTTCCTGAAGCCTATTCAGCCATTAGGAAATCAGAATTGGAAAAAGAATTGAAGTCGCTGTGAAATATTGCGATGAACATGGTTAATTTTTCTTTTATAAAAGAAAAATTGGTTAACTTTGGATGAAAATTCTTTTATAGAAGAAATTTCAGAGCTTCTGGGAACTCATTCTCAAAGAGGAAAGCTCCATCTTCTCGAGACGCTCTAGAATTGAGAACCTAATCAATGGAAAAACGAACAAGATTTATTCCAAAACGCTTCAGCGAAATCAAATAACCGCCTGTCTTTTTGATAAAGATTTTCGAGATTAACCAGCAAAATTTTTTAGCGCTTTCCTGTAAAAATTCATTCCAAAAAGTTGGAAAAAATGACAACTTTTTGGAATAGTTTTTATAATTTCATGATTTTAAATATTTTATTTATTCCAAAAAACTGGCAAAAATGCCATTTTTTTGGAATGACGCATTTTCAACTATCTTTCATTTACCGTATAGTAAGGCTAAAGATGAGAGGGGCGATGGTGATGATTATCAAGCGAGACACTTACTTGAACCAATTAATTGCCGGAAAACATAACGGTCTTATCAAAGTTGCCTGAGATGATGGAGTGGTAAGCAGAAGAAGAAAACTCTGATTTCGATCTGTTCAGGTGCGCCCTGATAGCCTCCCAAGATAGTATCTTTGTGTTGCCGGGAAGAAGTATTTTCACTTATTCTTAAGTAATCATTGTTATCTTAGAATTCTTCCCATAAGGAGACTACTATGAAACTTAGAGAAGGCTGGGATTGGTAAAACGATCAGCCGAAGGACGACGACAATAAATGCTTTGCGCTGAATTCACCACTCAATATGGCCCCCTACTTCAAACGGGGGCCATTCTTATCTCGGCCGCTGCCGCCGTTTACTTAATAATCCACAACGGAAAATTGGCGAGAAAACGAGCACTTATCGATCTAATCATTCAACAGAAAAACAATGAAAATCTTGTCAAAGATACCCAGTTGGTTTTCTCTTTGGCTGAGGAGAACGACAATACATTAAGTAAGTTCGCGTGTCTCCAAAAGGATAGCACTGAGTCTTTCGTTCGAAATAGAACCGCAATTTTAAATGTTCTAAATAATTTGGAATTTATTGCGGTTGGAATTAGATTGGGCGCCTTTGATGAAAAAGTATACAAACAGCTTCAGTGCAGCAATCTATTGAAAATATGGAATGCCACTGCTGGCTTTATTCACGAACTAAGACGCGTGAGTGGGCGAAACACCGTTTTTCAGGACATCGAGCACTTGGCTCACAAATGGGAAAAATCTCCGATCAAACAGATTCATTAAGCAAGACACAGATTTTTGGCACTCCTGCCCATCCTACTACCGAGAAGCAAAAAATTACCAAATCTTTTAGTGTCTTGTATTTTTTACTGAGCTTATTCTTCTGCGACTGATATCAGTTTAGAGTTTAGACGCCTAACAGCACACCTAGTCCGAGAACTTCCTAACGAGGCTAAGTCAAGGAAGTTTTTTCTTTGTATTAACAAGCAAAATTCTTAGGTATGTCGTGACGAGCGCCGACCGTCCAAAAAATTGGCACAAATGCTAACTTTTTGAATGGTACATTCAAAAGCAATCTTTTTTTATTCGTAAGCGAATAATATAAGTAAAAGAAATCAATATGGTTACCAAACGAGAAAATCGCACCAATCAATTGATTTCCGAAAAATCTCCCTACCTCTACGGAATTATTCCAATACGGCTATATCTGTTTATGGAACCTCCACTACACTTATAGTCATAGGCTTAACCACAAATCCCTAGACTTAAATCCGTAGACTACAAAAATGCTTCCAGGAGCTTTTCTGAGAAAACTGATGTATTTTGCCGCAACGCTTCTCTGCAGCGCTGTCTTGAGCTGCCCTGAAGCTCACTCATCCGGTTCTGTGGATAAAAAGCACGTCAGAATAGGTGTTGTCCAACTAGAAGATCCTTACTTCTATTTGGATTGCCTGGGTCCAACGATGGAGTATTTGAGGGAAAAATATCCGGAAATTCAATTTTCCACTGAAGAAATTAACCTCAATATTTCATCCGAAGAATTAAACAAAAAGCAATTCGATTTTCTTTTTTCGCCCAGCGGATTCTTTGCAGCTCACATGCTTCCATCAGGCTTAAGACAAATCGTGACTCGAAAACCGGAGCTTTCTCAGAATCCTTCACGTTCCGTCGGATCTCTTTTTGTTACTGCCAAAAACTTTCCCGGAAATGATATCGGTTCTCTCTTGGGAAGAAAAGCGGTTGCCTATGAAAGTTCAGCTTTAGCCGGTTGGCTCAGCGGACTTCATGAGATCACCTCTCATGGCTTTAACAAAGAAAAGTTCTTTTCCGAGATTACTTTTACTAATTACGGCTCTCCGGGACCATTAAGTTATCTGTTAAGCCACAAGGCCGATATCGCTATTATCCCGACCTGCGAATTTGAGCAATTGACAAAGAATCGACGTATCAATCCAGACAACTTCAAGTTAATAGGACTCAAACCAACAGATTTTGCTTGCAAAACCTCTACAGAATTATTTCCAGACGTTGTCTTTTCATCTTTTCCGAAGGCAGACTCAGAGATAGTAAGAGAGCTCACGATCTCGCTTCTAACAATGCCGAAAGAATTAACCAAATCCGATTGGAGCATTGCCAGTGACTTTCTCAGCGTTCAAAAGCTATTCGAAGATTTAAAACTCGGACCTTACACAGACAAAGAAGTCTCGTTGCTGTCCTTGGCTAAACGCTTTCAAAAAGAGCTCTTTCTGGCATTTCTGCTTGTCTGCGGGGTTCTTTTTTCATATTATTCGCGTCAACCAATTGGTGTTCAAACGCACGGAAGAACTTCGCACTGCCATTTCTCAGCGTGATGCCATGTCAGAAATTGCTAAGAAACGGCTGAAAAGATTAACGCAATTAGAGAAAAGAGGCATGGTCTCTCAAATCTCTTCAGTTCTTGCTCATGAACTTAAACAGCCTATTTCTTCAGTTGCCAACTACGCCAAAGGTCTCTCAAAATATCTAAGCAAGACCAACAATTCGGATGAAATTCTTCACGAGGCAGTCAGAGAAATAGACCGAGGTATTAGACGGGCGGGAGATATAGTTGAAAAAGTCAGAAGCTACAGCAAATCCTCAAAAGATCCGCTTTCTGTTATTTCTCTCAAAGATTGCGCCCAAAGAGCGATTGATTCCATCAAGGCTTTTGCACCGAGTCAGCTTCAGATTTTCGCTGATCTAAATTCAAATCCAGAGATCGAAGCTGATCCTTTGGAGATTGAATTACTGATATTCAATCTTCTTAAGAATGCTGCCGAAGCTGTAGAGCCATTAGGCAAGAACGGAAGCATTATTTGCGCCATTGAAGAGTCAGAGACTCAAGCTATCCTTTCGGTTAAGGATAACGGTCCTCGAATCTCCTCCGAGAAATTAGAAAAAATGAAATCTGCTCTCCAAGAATCCGTAAAACCTGACGGACTTGGCCTAGGTCTCAGCATCATCTTGGCCATCGCTGAAAAATATCGAGCCAAAATCGATTTTGAACAGCTTGAACCTCAAGGCCTTCAGATCTCTATAACTTTTCCGGAGCAAAAAAATGAAAACCTATAAAAAGCTCACACCGTTAATCCGTCTTATCGACGATGATGAAATGGTCTTAGGAAGCGAAAGCTTTCTGTTGAGAATGGAGGGCTGGCAAACCGCACAATACCTTTCTGCTGAAGAATTTCTCTCCAAAGATGACTCTGAAAGACCTGGATGCATCATTTTGGATATCCGTATGCCCGGACTCAACGGAATGGAACTTCAGTCATTAATGATGGAAAAAAATATTGATCTGCCGATCATATTCTTAACCGGCCACGGCGATGTTGATATGGCGGTATCCGCCTTAAAGAAAGGAGCAGTAGATTTTTTAGTTAAGCCGGCTAATGACGAAAGACTTCAGGAAGCTGTCAAGAATGCAGTTGAGAAGAATATTCTTTCCCGACAAAAGAATATCGAGCGTGACAATATGTTGGAACTGTATGCACTATTGACCGAACGAGAAAAAGAGATTGCTCCGCTGGTTGCCAACGGCACGGCTAATAAAGTCATTGCCATCGATTTAGAGATTTCTGAGAATTCGGTAAAGAAATACCGCTCTTCCATCTTAGAAAAGCTCCGAGTTCGAACTATTGTTGAGCTCACTGACTTTTTAAGGGAAATCGGAAAGGACTCTGTGAAATGATTAGAAGAAAGTTTCTTTACGCACTAGGGGTTGCCTCGCCTTTCCTCCCCACTCCTTCCTTTGGATCTTTCTTCAGTAGAACGGAAGAAGCAGGCATCGTCATTGTCGGTGCCGGAGGAGCAGGACTTGCAGCGGCTGCCCGTGCCTCCGAACTATACAAAGGGAAAATCATTGTCCTGGAAAAGCAAAGCAAAATCGGTGGCAATACCTTAATTAGCGGCGGCTACCTGGGGGTAGTTGATCCCAAAAGACAGACGCCTCTTCATATTCACGACAGTGAGGAAAAACACTTTCAGGACATCTACATTAAAGGTGACTGCCAAGGTGATCCGGAGCTTATCCGTACTCTAGTTAGAAACGCTCCGAGAATGTTGAAGTGGATCGAGTCACAAGGCGTTCAATTTCAAAATGCCGTCATTGAAATCTATGGTTCTCACTTTCCAAGGTGTCATATTCCAAGCCTTCCAAACGGAATAGGCTACATCAATGTCCTCAGTGAAAAAGCCATGGAACGGGGCGCAGAAATTAGGAAAAATTGTCAACTAACGGCTCTTATCCGCGATAAAACCGGAAGAATATCAGGACTGCAATATATTGATGCGAATAACAAACCTGTAAATCTTCGAATCAAGGATGCGATCATTCTCGCCGGAGGGGGATTCGGCTCCAATCCTGCTCTTGTCGAAAAATACGACCCTCGCCTATCAAACTTGACTCATAACACAGGTCCCGGCTCAACGGGAGAACTTTTATTAGCGGCCGAGGACGTCGGGTGCAAACTCATTCAGATGGAAAACATTCAATGCCTTCCGGGCGTACATCCGACAGGAAAAATCAGAGTTCGATTTCACAATGATGTCTCCCGCTTCATCCTAGTCAACTCCGAAGGAAATCGATTTACTGATGAAGGAGCCAGGCGAGATCTTCTTAAAGAAGCGGTGCTCGCCCAGCCCGGAAAAATGTGTTTTTCCGTCATCGACAACGATGGTTTTGAATCCTACGACCTTCTGATGAGGAGGGATGCCATTCGAGGAATTGAAACAGGAGACGCCTTTAAAGGTGAAACTCTTGACGAGCTGGCTTTAAAAATGGGCGTTCCCGGGAACAATCTAAAAAACGCAGTCAACGCCTACAATAAAACTATTGAAGGCACCGTCAATCATCCGATTATCCAACCGCCTTTCTGGGCCGCTCGAACCTCCATGTCTATTCATTACACCATGGGCGGCCTGAAAATCAATTCGAAGGCTCAATGCCTTGACGCACAAGGGGAGATTATTCCAGGCCTTTATGCGGCAGGAGAATGCACCGGAGGAATTCACGGGAACAATCGCATCGGCGGCAATGGCATTTGTGATGCATTAACTTACGGGATGATCGCAGCAGAATCAGCTGTTAGCACAAACTAATTCAAAAATCAATACCACATGAGGTGTCAACAGAAGAAAAGCTAGTCTGTAGCATTCTCCTTAAGGTATCAAACCTTCCAAGGAGAAAACAAATGTCAAAATTATCCCGCAGAAGTTTTTTAGGAAGCACCGCAGCCGGTCTTCTTACTTCGATTGCTTTGCCCTCTGCAGTTCATGCAGCTGACGCAGCTCCTCAGAAATGGGACCAGACTGCCGACCTTTTGGTTATCGGTGCAGGCGGTGCAGGCTTAGCCACTGCTGTATCCGCATCTCAAAACGGTGTCAAGAACATTCTTATTCTTGAAAAAATGCCGTTCGTAGGAGGCAACACTTCTATTTCCGGCGGCGGTTTTAACTCCGTTGACCCTGTTCGTCAGAAGAAACAGAATATTCAGGACAGCCCAGAACTGCATGCAGAACAAACTTTAGCAGGCGGCGACGGACGTGCAAATCCTGAACTCGTGAAGACCATGACCGCTAACTCTTATGATGCCGTTAAGTGGCTTCAGGACATGGGTATGAAGTTCAAAGATGACGTCTACCAAATTTACGGCGGTCTTTATCCACGCTGCCACGCACCATTCGGTTCTTTAGGCAGCGACTACATCAAAGTTCTCAAACCTCAATGCGACAAAGCAGGCGTTCAGATCCTGACTAACTCTCGTGTTGTCCGCTTATTCCGTGAAAACCAACTGTCCGGCAAAGTAATTGGCGCAGAATATGTTGACAAAGACGGAAACCACAAGACAGTCAAAGCTAACAAGGCTGTTGTCGTTGCCACCGGCGGTTACGGTGCAAATCCTCAGATGCGTGCCAAATATGATCCTCGCATGCTGAATCTCACCACAACTAACCTTCCCTGCTCTACCGGCGATTTGATTCCGTTGATGCAAGATATCGGTGCCGACACCGTTGGTATGGACTTCATCCAGTGTAATCCAGGCTGCCCTCCGGGAAGAAAACAGAGAATCATTCTTCACTTATATGCCAAGAACTTCATTATGGTTGGTCCGGACGGCAAGAGATTTATTCGTGAAGACGAAAGACGCGACAATATTCGTGACGCCGTTCTCGGCCTTCCGAAACAAACCGGCTATGCCATCGTTGACTCCAGAGGCTTCGGCGATTTGAATCCAGGTCATCAAGACATGGCTAAGAAAGGCCTGGAAACGGGCGATGCTTGGACAGCCAATACTATTGAAGAGCTAGCTCAGAAAATGGGCGTTGATCCTAAGGCTCTGAGAGCAACAATTGATGAATTTAATGCCGGTGTCGATGCTCAGAAAGACAAGTTAGGCAAGGCTCCTCGCAACCTGACTAAGATTGAAAAAGCTCCGTTCTGGGCCGGTTATTCAGGTATGAGCGTTCACCATACAATGGGCGGTGTTGTCATTAATCCGCACAGCCAAGTTATTGACAGATACGGCAAACCGATTGACGGCTTATATGCTGTCGGTGAAGTGACCGGCGGTATTCATGGAACTAATCGTCTCGGCGGAAACGCTATCTGCGATATTTTCACATTTGGAAGACTTTGCGGTATTCAAGTATCTAAGCTCTAGTCTTTTAATATAGCTTTGCTCAAGAGGTCCTTCGGGACCTTTTGCTATTTTTGGAATGCTTGGTTAAAGGCTAGAAAATTTTAGGAAAGTGGTCTAAGAAAATAACGCAGCAGAAAGCCTTTTGTTCTGAAAGAACAACTGAAAAGATTTTTCCTAGATATCCACTGTAGAAGACAGTATGGAAACAAAGGTGACTTTTAGGCCTGAGAATTTTTGATAAATCCTTTGTTTGAGAGTTGTCCAATCAATTTTTAATCCAACGCATGGTCCTGTACTGAATGAAGAAATTGTTTACAAAAATAACTTTCATCTGCAGTAAAAAGCTGCCCTTTTGTGTAAGCAGCATGATGCCTCGTGTAGCTTATATGCTACAATTTTATCCATGATGCAAGTTATTAAATCATCTTTGTTTGATTCGTGGTTTAAAAAAATAAAAGACCCTGTAATCCAAGGTCGCATTGTTGACCGCTTAAGCCGAGTGAGCCAAGGCAACTTTGGAGACCATAAGTCTGTCGGTGAAGGTGTTTTTGAGATGCGCCTGAAATTCGGTTCCGGCTACAGAATTTACTATACAGTTCGCAATGAAACAATTGTATTTCTTCTTGCTGGTGGAGATAAATCCAGTCAACGAGAAGACATTAAGAAAGCAAAAGAATTAACAAAGGAATTACCATGACCATTACATTCTCTCCTTTTGATCCTGCTGAATACTTAAAAAGTGACGAAGCAATTCTTGCTTTTCTCTCTGAAGCTTTTTCAAGTCGCGATCCACAGCATATTGCCGATGCAATCGGAATCGCGGCTAAAGCCAAAGGCATGAGCGACATTGCTCGCCAGACCTCTTTAAGTCGAGAAAGCCTGTACCGCTCTTTAAGTGACAAAGGCAATCCCACACTTCAAACAGTTATCGCTGTCCTCAATACTTTAGGAATTGACCTCACGGTCTGCGCTCAGCCGTCTT
Source organism: uncultured Turicimonas sp. (assembly GCF_902477955.1). Classification (NCBI taxonomy): domain Bacteria; kingdom Pseudomonadati; phylum Pseudomonadota; class Betaproteobacteria; order Burkholderiales; family Sutterellaceae; genus Turicimonas; species uncultured Turicimonas sp. Next base: position 43,934 of record NZ_CABSJB010000018.1, read on the forward strand.
CTGCCAGCTGAGCGAGATAAGCATCCGTTTTACCGTTTTTGCAGAGTTGAAAAACTTGATCCTTGCAAAAATCACAAGTCGTTCTTCCCCACTTCGCTTTCATAAAGTTGAGTCGTGAACGAAAAGGGTGGTGCTTTAGGCACTTCGAAGCCTCGTTGCTACTGCATCCTCAACATCTAAAATCCTTTCTCGGCCAGAGCATACAGTGGTATATCCCCGCTTCGTCTGCGCAATATTTTCATCGCAGCCCACGTTTCAGCATGCCCAGGCTCTAAGAAACAGCGCTAGCAATTGAGAAACAAAAAACTAGCAGGCAGCAAATTCCTTTAACTATTTTTCCGAAGCTGACTGAAATTTTTCGTTTATATTCCACCCCTTATTAGTCTGTAAGCGGGAAAGCCGCTTCTTCTTCGATCAGACGGATTGTCAAAGCCTGCCTTGACGAGATCGATTCATGCTTCGCTATACACTCGTCGGACAATGAACTGAGTATAGGGCCGAGCGGTACCGGGACTTTATTCGGTACTTACTTCTTCCCCGATAGTAGAAATACACGGATAAAGCTGTTCAGATAACTTAGTTGAGCTGACAGCAGAGAAAACTCACTTAAATTATTGCCGCACAGACGGTTCAAACTAATGCTTCGTGAGAGGCGGAGCCTCTCACCTTCTTTTATGACGAACTCGAATTTTTTAGAACAGCAGAGACAAAACAACCGAAGGACTCAAACCCATCAGTACCACCGGAGAAAGTGGAAAGGATTCTTTCCGCCAAACCAATCCTGTCTTCCGGGTATCCCTAGAGGTAAAGACCGTTGGGAGACTATCATCGAAGAACTTTGCTCCTACTACAACTCTTTTCATGCAGTTAAATCTAAGAATTGTTCCGTCTTAACGAGTAAGAAAAGAAAGTCTTTTTATCGGGAATTCTTTCAGGCGGTTAATGATCAGTTCGGGGCTGATCCGAGGAATCTCAAACCTAAACACATCCACTGGTTTCTTAACGAAAAAATCCAGGCTAGAAAAGAGTCTGAAGAACCTCACGGTTCCATCGTGCGCTACGTTGAGAATGCCGTTTCTATGCTGAAGTTTTTCGAGTTATGGATCGGCAAAAAAGGAATGGTTAGATCTTCCGGAGCTTATTTAACCATGCTTGCTCCGGATGTCGTCAGAGGAAAACCTCCGATGAGCCGAAATACCGTTATGAGTTCGGAGCAAATTTTTGATGTCTTGAAAAGAGCCTTTGCTCGTGATTTACTCTTTGGCATTCAACTTTTGGCGATGGCCGCTTTTGGATTACGAGATAAGGAAGTTTGCGGACTTGATCCCCACCATTGCATTCATCTTAAGCAATACCTTCATCGAGATCTTGACGCACTTGGGAAAGTGGAAATAAAAGCGAAGTCCGGTTCTAAGGGAGGACGACCTAGAACTATTCTGCTTCATGAAGAAACACAAGTTATGTGTGCGCAGATTATTCAGCAGTTTGCTTCCATCAATGGACTTCGGACTCTAAAGTCCAATGAAGATAATCTAGAAACAGCAACCAGAAAGCCTATTGCCAATGCAAGAAGCTGCGGCATCTGCAATGCGGACTTTAACGGCTCTGTGTACAGTTTCCGGCATTCTTTTGCTCAAACTTTTCTTCGGGCCGTTGCTGAAGCAGACATCAGCTTCAAAAAACTGTCGGCTGAAGAAATGCACGAAAGCGTTTCTTTAGCATTAGGCCACTACAGAAAAGACGTCACCGGCGTCTATGCCGGAGGATTTGAACCTGTGGGAAAAGAAGCCGCACAAGGACTCGTCAAAAGACTGGCGCATCCACTGGCAACATTGAGCTCAGCCCCTACTCTTTTGCTTTGTTGGCTGAGGGAGTATTTTCAGATTGATTCCAAAGGGGCGGTATTCATGCTGATTTGGTTTTTGAATAAAGACGGCCAAATTCACAATCCTGCTCTATTAGGATTTCTCAACTATTACGAAATTCAAAAGAAAGCGACGCCGTCATCGGATTATCTGATTGAAAGATGCATAAAAGCTTTTGGACTTAGTCCTGACCTTTACCGAGACATACTGGTTAAGTACGAGGGCTGCCTCAAAGAAGAATTCATTGAGAAGCAACTTCTCACGGCGTACATCACTAAGCTTTTCTATAAACATTTTTCTTTAAAACAGAAAATTGACGGTGGAAGCTATAACGCTTCGTCTAAATAAAAATGAGATTTCACCCCCTTCTCTTTATGAAGATTTTCAGCCAATTGGCATGGGATAAAAAAGCGGTGTCATTGTAGGGCGGTGTTTTTCTTGTCGACCCAACATTGATATCGCCTAGCAAAACGTGAACAAGTCGTTAAAATATTAAGAAAACTTCTCGATCTGAAAGTTCATAATTAGCCTCAATAACAAAAGACCATGTTTCTTAAGAAAACCACCAAAGACTTGGACGAATCTTGTCTAATAGCAAAAGCGGACCTAGTAATTCAATCCCCTACGATAAAGGACTCCGACTGCTTATTTGTGAAAGTTCTTGCCGCGGCCATAAGAGAAAATAGTCTAACGACCCACAACGTTCTTAGTCACCTAGAAGAGGTGCTCAAAATCGATTCTCTTTTTGAGGATAAAAAGCTCCCTGAGCAGCAGATATGCACTCTTTTCTTCAAAGCCAGCGAGGACGAAAAAAATAGGTTCAGTGAAAAAGAGTTCGAAGAATCTTTGGAGCCATTAAGTAGAGAGGCCAAAAAGCTTTATGGAGAAATCCTGCAGGATCTATTGCCGCTTAAAGCAGATTGGATTCAAGAAACCATTGAAAAGAGCGAAACGTCCTTTCTGGAAAGCGTCGAAAATTCTTTCTCCGACTTATGCTCTTTACCCATAAAGTACTTCTCCTCACTTTTTTCTAAAGACGCGGACCAGTCTGCCATTGAACCTTTGGTGAAGCAGGAATGCCAAAAGATCGAGTCACTCAAACAAATAGCCATACAGCAGAAAAAGTCTGCTGAATACCTAGATTCCTGCAATGCTGCAGTCAAACTTGTACGTGAGCTTCAAACTCTGAAGATCTGCTCATTGTTAACTACCAAATCAGAACGAAGGGTAAAACCGATCTTCCGCCCATTAGATGAAGGATTAACTCAAGCCATTGAGCGCTTTAAGTCAGAGAACTTCCTGGCATTAGCCGCAAAGTGCGAAGACATAATCGTGTTGCTTGCAGAAAAGGAATTTACGGTTGTCATCGTCGGGGAATCTAAACGCGGGAAAAGCTCTCTATTTAATGCCTTAATCGGTGAAAAACTTGCTGCGATCCAAGAAGTTGTTCCTGAGACAGCAGTGCCAATGACGATTGGTTGGGGGAACTCCTTTAAAGCGAAGGTGTCATTTCTTTCAGAGGCTGAATATAATTTAGCCCAAGCGGCAGTAGAAGCCACTGGCGCGAACTTACAACCTTGGAAAAAACAAGCGCCTCTTACTTTAAAAAATCCTAAAGAGTTGCACAAATACACCTCTCTTAGCTCGCCGGAGAGCGCCTTTGTAAAAGAAGTCAGAATCAGCTTCCCGTCAGCCTTTTTAAAAACCGGCATTAAGCTCATCGATACCCCTGCACTGAATTCTAAAAACTCGTTTCGAAACTTCCAGTCTTATGAAAAATGTCTTGAAGGAGATTGCCTTTTGCTGTGCGTAAGTGCGTTACATCCCGAGTCGGCTTCTGAAGCCTATTTAATGGAACGACTCGCAAAAGCCGGAAGAGGAACCTCAGTTGCCTGTGTGGTGAGCTCTCCAGATCTGCTTTCGAGCCGGGATGGAGTAATCAAATCTGTGGAATTGGCCGGAGAACTTCTTGCCAAGGCAAAAGAGCTCGGAATGAATAGAATCTTTCTGGATTGCGTTAACCTCAAAAACTGTGTTTCCGGAGATCTAGGGCAAAGCTTATTTTCCTCAGATTTGAAGAAACTATCGCAACTTTCTGATGCGCTTATCTCCTCCCATAAAGCCGCGCTTGAAAACTCTCAAGAGGAGCAACAACAACTATTGAAGAAAGTGATTTTGGCACTAGAAGAAGTAAAAGAGCTTTGGGAAGTGCAGAAAAAGCAGGAAGAGATGCTTTTGCCCTCCTCTTTTGAAATCGAGTTTCTTGGCAAGAGAACGCAAGCTCTACGAAATGCATTCAACGCAACAGCCGAACAAATCGTCACCATATCTAAAAATGTTGTAGAGGACATTAATACCCTCAAAACGCAACTAACTGTTCTTGTTGACGACTGGCAGACAATTTCTATAGGGCAAGCTTCGCAAGCTGCTAAGGAGTATGCCAACATCTTAGATGATGAAGAACTGTTCTCTCCGGAGTCGTGGATCCAATTTGACCAGGTTATCTTTCCGAAGATAGTCTCTGACAGTATTAATCAGCTAAATCAGAACAGCCAACATATTCTTCTAGGCTACGAAAAGAAGGTGCAAACATTCACGGATGGCTCGCTTGCGACGATGAAGTCATTGCAAAACGTGGTGCAATCTGCCTACGGCAATATTTTAGGAGTTTCGGATCGGGAGCTTGCTTGCAAAAAGCTGTTGACCAAAGCCAATACCCTATTAGAAAACAGCGCAGTTCTGGGATTTCAAACCTTTCTTGGTACCGACAACAAAAAGGAAAGAATCATAGCTGTCGGAACTACTATTTTTAAATCGGCAAGTGTGCTTTTACCAATCATTGCTGTTTCCGGAGCGGCCCTATTTGCGTTGCATAAACTTGGGAACAAAGAACGGTGCAAAAAAAATCTACTTGAGAAAAAACAGGATCTGATTGAAGAGTGGGCCGGAACACAAAAAGGTCAGCTTTCCGAGCTCTTATGCTCTCAGTTAGATCAGATAACGGATTCTTACAAGAGTGCCATTAAAGAGAACCTAATCCCGCCGCTTCGCAGCCTCGCAGAAGAAATAAACATGCTCGAATCCTATGAGAAACTTTGTCGAAAACTCAGAGATGAGAAACTCCAAGAGCTTGAAAGTACGTCTACGCAGATTAGAGAACTGATTAAAAGAGCCCAGGCTCTCTAGCAGACCCCGGGTTAGCAGCCGCGTAGAAGATGGGCTGAAAAAGTTTTTACTTAAAGGCTAAGAGGTCTGCGAGAATTTTATAAATATTGCAAAAAGGACAACTATGCCGGATTTTTTAATTAACTTGATTAAAAATAAACCTCACGAAAATCTTACGCCTACTGAAAACTTCCTGACGGAAGTTTTGACTTACGCGCTAAACAACAGAAGAAAGTGTCGGGGCTGTCTTTATGCTGATTTGGTTCTTGGCTAAAGATGGCCAAATTCACAATCCTGCTCCATTGGGATTCCTCAACTATTACGAAATTCAAAAGAAAGCGAGGCCATAATCGGATTATCTGATTGAAAGATGCATAAAAGCTTTTGGACTGAGTTTCGACCTTTACCGAGGCAGACTGGTTAAGCATGAAGGCTGCCTCAAAGAAGAATTCATTGAGAAGGAATTTCTGACGCCGTATGTAACAAAGCTTTTCTATAAGCTTTTTCCAATAGAACAGAAAACGGATAACGACATTTGTAACGCCCTGGCTAAGCAGTAAAAGGTTTGCACCCCTGATAAAGCACTTTATCTAGTTGGTGCTCAAAAAATTCATAAATACACTTAGGAAAACTTTTATGAGTTCGTGCAATATTTCTGATAAATTGGTCAACTCTTATTCGATAATTAACCTCCCGGGTTTTAAATACGATGCCTTGGATGATTTAAAGGTCTAAAAGAAACAAAGGAAAGATCTTTGCATTTATTTTTTATTTCTTCCAAAGCCTCCTCATCGACTCCCTACGCGTAAGACACTCCAATCGAGGAAATAGCATATGAGCCAAGACCAACAAACAGAAAGAAATGAAAATGGTGTGAGTCTTTACGACCTATCCCAACGATTTCTGAATGATTTGGAATTTTTTAAACCGTACTTCAACGGGGAAGAGCCAAACTCGGTAAGACTTACTGACTACCAGCGCGGTTACTGCTGGAATGAAGTCACCGCTAACAGTTTCATTACGGGATTTCTGAGCAGCAAAGACTCACTTGAGTCGCAAATTGGCACTCTTGTCTTACTTATAGAGAAAAATAGTCAAAAAATCGAAATAGTAGACGGTCAACAAAGGCTCCTCTCTCTACTGATCGCTCTCGAGGTGTTCGGTCAAAAACCTGAAAAAAATAGCTTTCTAGGACTGTTAAAGCAGAGGCTGAAAGAGGCCGACCTTCCCTCACTGATTCAGATTCATAAGAATTATCTTTTTTTGAAATCTTCTCCAGAAATTTCAAAAGAAAGTGCCTCTGTTTTTACACCAGACAAGATAAAGGTGTCTTTTTTTGTTTTCGATGACAAAAAGAGAGCTCTTGAATACTACAAACGAAGTAATGCCCTTGGCGTCAAACTTTCCCCCGGACAGTTGCTTAAGGCACTTCACTATTCGGATGTACTCAATGAATCAAACAACTACTGGAAGAATCTCGGCCACCCTAAACCGTCGTATGATCTTCGATACGCAATTGAAGCCTGGAGATTAAACTATTTAAGAAAAAGTACTTCCTTTGAGGATTACCGAGAAAGTCCGATAGATCCTGAAGGACAAAAATTAAGAAAAGAATTATCCTCGCAGACTGTTTCAGGAGATTCAGAATCCCCTGGGGCATTTGTGCACCCTCCTAAGTATGAAAAAAGGAAGTTACGAAAATATACAGTAGAAAACTTTATTGCAAATTCCAATTGGGACGATGCGTTTTACGGCTTCGAGGGTTTTTTCAATACATTCCAACAAGTAATTTTTGGGGGACGCAACCGGCACAATAGTGAATTAGCAGTCCCTGTTTTTGACGAATTTTGGCAGAACATTCCCCTTGGTCTGCAGCGCCTTCAGAATTCAGAAGCCGATTTGTTTGAGGACCTCTCTTGTAATCGGTCAAAAGAAGAGGCGTTAAAAGGAAAAGATCTTTTAAGATCCGTTTTTGCCATTCGCCCCGGATGCAGCTTTTTTCAAACAGCCAAGGATCTTCTGAAATATCACCAAGATTTTATTAACTTTTTTAACAAGTCTTTCCAAGACCTTGAAAAAGACTCTGAAAAAGTCCATGAGCTACCTAAGGACTGGATAGGTCTGACCTTCGAGGCAATCCTGGAGTTCAAAACCGACTACTTAACAAGCAGAAAGCTTAGATGGCCCACAGAAAAAAACAATGGCTCTTTTTGCTACATTTTAATTAACTCAGGGATGTTGCTATGCATTTTATGTATAGCCCTCCTATTCGAATTGCGTTTCGCAATTGGCGCCTCTAAGAATGACGTTCAAACCCTTAAGAAGAACGTCCAAACCCTCGAGAATGACGTCCAAACCCTTAAGAATAACGTCCAACCCCTTAAGAATAACGTCCAAACCCTCAAGAAGAACGTCCAAACCCTCAAGAAGAACGTCCAAACCCTCGAGAATAACGTCCAAACCCTCGAGAATAACGTCCAAACCCTCGAGAATGACGTCCAAACCCTCGAGAAGCAAGCCAAGTACAAAAGTCTACTCCATGAAATTCTTTGGAGCAGTTTGCATGGAGATCTTCACCGATGGGATAAGGTCGTGCCTAATTCCGGAGTCTATGAGGCTGGACCAATAATTGTCCTTTCTCCAACGTTCTCCATTGCGGTTAAAAGATTGTCTGCGGCTGTGATCACAAATAATGGTTCCCTTAAGAGCTTTATTAAAGAAATTAGAACAAAAGCAGATCCGGAAAAAGGCCCCCTCAAAACCTTGAAAACTTTATGGTAGAAACTTATGGATAATAAGAACACTAATAGCTCAAGTATTCAAACTTTCCTTTTCAAGAACTTAGAAGAATTTGTTGGTGAAGTAAACAAAAGGGCTTCTTGCAAAGCGGATGAGTTGGCTACCTCGAAATGTACAGAAGTAGAACTTCAAATCCCACTTTTTCAGAGAGATCTTTCTTGGGATCAAAGTCTCATAAGCGAATTTAAAGCCTCTTATGAAGATCAGGAGACATTCTTAGGGACTATTGTCTTGCTTGAGTCTCCTCAACTCCAAGAATCATCATGCAAGAAGAAATTTATTGTTATTGACGGACAACAGCGCCTTTCTGCCTTGTTTACCTCAGATTTCAATGACCCAGCCCTTCAGAAAGGTATAAAAATATCCATTGATGGGCTTAAAACTGAATATGTTTCTTATTCAAGAGAGTTCTTTGCATGGAAAGATGGAGAGACAGAAGTCCAAGAGGTTTCTTTTCTTTCCCTCGGGATAAAAAATGCAAAATTCAACTGGGTGGTTTATTCCTCTGACTATTCCAATGCGGAGCAAATCTTCGAAAAAATAAATGTTGACAGCAAAGAGCTTTCGACTTTTGATACTTTCAAGGCATATTGCATAAGAAACGGAATCATCCCCACTGAAGGTACCTTTTGGAAAAATCTTAAAAACTCTGTTGCATTGCAATTGATTGGAGACAATACAGGTTTCTCTAAAGAAAAGGATAAATATGAAAAAGACCCGGAAGGCTGGCTTTTTTCCACAGGCCCCGGTTTTGAATTCGATGAGGAAGATTTTGAGTGGAGGCTCCGCCAACTTCTAGCAATCGCTTGCTTCGCAGCGAATCCTCAGGAAAAAAAGTACTATTTAGCTGAAAAACGAGATTGCAAATCCAATGATGCATTAAAGGAAAAGTGGAAAGAATCCGCGACAAATCAGAAGAACTTAAAAAATATTTTCGACAAATTTGAGAAGATACAAAATGGGGTCAAAGAAAAAGACCTCCTCATTCGGCGTCCGAATATAGAATTAGCAGACACTCACGCAAGAAATCCCTTATTATTCGATTTCCAAGTTTATTCAATGGCATATGACTATTGGATTAGTTCCAATAATTGTGCTTATCTCTTCAAGAACTTTGTCGAACACTCGGACTCGGGAGAAACCAATGAGGTCGAAATATGTAAAAAGACCTTAGAGGACCTCTATGCAGAAGACTTCTTACAAAACGCAACAGGTTCTTTGGGAGAATTGAAAAAAGTTCTGCGCCCATTAACAGGGTTAGTAGAAATAAAAAAACTGAAGCTTGCCAAGCGCCCTTCACGTAGAGAGCTATGGATATCTGACTGGTTGCTTCTCTATTGCCTGACGCAACACAACGAAATACACGGAGCCTTTTTAAACGCCTGGAATAAAGCAAACGACATCATCAACATATTTGAGGATCAAAAATCTGACGGAAACAAGATTTTCGAAGAACTCCGAAGCATCTATGGTCAGGACGGCTCATTAAAAGGAGGAATTCCCTCTTACTGTGATCAAGTCGAACATTGGGTAGCGCAAGAAAATCACCAAAATGCAAACCCTCAATTTTTAAACTGGTTCGGAAACTTGTGCTTGATTCCCGGCTCCGATAACGCTTCACTCAGTAATCAACCGATTGACGGCAAAACAAACTATATTGAAAAATACTGTCGGGATCTTTCTCGCTATTATCTTCCGAAATTGGTTTTCACCTCCCTTGTCACAAAACAACGTAAACCAGGTACCTCCGTGGATGATTTGATTATCTTCTTGACAATATTTTGGGCCCACTTCCTCACCGACGATGAATTCGCACTATGCGAAAAAGCAAAAAAAATTTAATATCGTCCGAAGGCGAAGTCGTTTCCATTAAATTTTTCAGAAGGAACGGTTCTGGCGCCAACGCAATCCTTCTAGAATGTGTTTGACGCCGAACCATGGATGAATGGTGAATCCATCAAAGTTGACCTTCTTGGTTTTGCTCTTCTTGTAGGATCGCATTAAAAGAGGGTTTTGCCTGTAACACAGGCAGACTATGCGGACTATTTACGCACTTGGGAGCAAATCCCACCTCGGCATCTTGATGGCTATGTCGCGGATAAATTCACGCTTCGCCAGCTTGTCCAGCCAGTCTTGGGGAATGTCTTTCAATCCATAATGCAATCCGGCCATCGCACCGGTAACAGCACCGGTGGTGTCGGTGTCATCTCCCAAGTTCACCGCTTTCAGCACAGCCTCGCCATAATTGCGGGTTATCAAAAATGACCATAATGCCGCTTCCAGTGTGTCCACCACATAGCCGGTGCTTTTGATTTCACTTTCCTTCAATGTGGAGACATCTCCATTCAGAATACGTTCAAATTTGGCAAGCGCGGATTTATCAAGAAATTTTTTGTAATACACGAAATTTTCCCTCAATTCTGTGTATGCCACTTTCTTGCTTCTGCCAAAAGACAAAAGGCGCAAAAATTCAATATAAATAAAACATGCAGTAATGGAAATTGGATGGGCATGGGTAACAGACGACACATTTTTTGTAATCTCATACCGCTCTTGCGGTTTTTTGCCAAACATATAAAACACAAGAGGCGCAATGCGCATCAGGCTGCCGTTTCCATTGTCGCGCTCATCTTTTCCGCCAGCTTTTGTTGGCTCAATGCCTTTTTTTAGCCTGATTATTGCCCAGTTTGTGGCATTGCCAATGTCAAACGCCTTTCCATGCGGGGTAAATTCGCCTTTATCTCGCCATTCGACAAATGACCTTGCAAGGTCTTTCCAAAAAATGCCTTCCGTTCCAAGGTTATCAGCAAGTATCAAAGCAAGCGATGTGTCGTCAGACCATGTTCCGGCTGGCTGGTTATGCGTTCCGTATCCCAACATCCCTTTCACTTGGAAAGAGCCACGTTCTTTGAATTCAACTGGAACGCCAAGGGCATCCCCAACCGCCAGCCCCAGCAATAGAGCCTGTGGCTTGTCATCGACAGCCTCATAATATTCGCATGGCGCACCGTCCCAATAAACATCATTTGGCTTACGGTCTGGCTGTTTATATACTTCACAAGTATCCGTATCTGCTCTGTCTAATAAAATGTTTTGGGAAATTGTTGCCCTAAATATACATGTATTGCATGCCAGTGGGTTAGGATGGCGTCCTGTCCATACCTCCTTTTCCCATCTTGGTCTTGGCTGTCCCATATTTACTCCTTAATTTGCTCCACAACTTCCATATCAATAAAAATTCCTTTTGAACTTTTTTCAACTTTGGCAATCCGAAATTTTGTACCTCGTTGAATTATTGTTTCCAACTCATGCCCAAAAGTGGCTTGGCTCCTTTCTCCGTCCCAATCTTTACCCGCGCCTTTGCCATGTTCGGCATAAAGCATTTTTGTGCCCTTTGGGCAGTAAATATTAAATTAAAACTTTCTCAACTTTCTGCCCTATAGCAATCTATTGGCCGTTTGAAGCTTTCTCAATGTCAATTCCCTGGCGATTTTCTTTTTTAGGCCTGCCTACTCCTCTCTTAGGGGCAAGCAAATCGATTATGATATTTTTCATATACCAAACGGCAAAGTCAGGGAGGCGCCCCCGAGAACCCTTGGCGGGTTTAGAATTTTCCTTATCGACTTCTTTGGGCATTTGTTATTAAAGAGGGATATCGAAAATGAACTTGTGGATTTGGATGGCCACATTAGCTGTGGGCGTAGGGGTCGTTCTGGCAATGACCGCTGTAACTATCTACTTCGTTCACAAAAAATAGTTAAGAGTTAATTTTTTAATCAAGCTCGCATCTGTGTTTTTTCTCAGTTGAGCCTGTAAAACATTCTCCTGAAAGATTGTCTCTATGAAGATATACATCTGAGGGAATCGTCTCAGTAGGCTAGACCACATCTCATCACCGGCATCGTCGGCTTCAGCTTTGTAATTAATTATCCAGTCCTATTCCAAGTCCTGTACATAAACACCAAGGTCTTCAAATAGCCTTCGGCATTTTCAGCTGTAAGAAAGAATCTAAAGTGCAGCCCAACTACATCTAGAACCAAAGTACTAGAACCAAGATTCAATTTTCAGAAAAGTCTCGGAAATCTATACTGTCTTTGTCCTTTAAGGAGAAACTGATGAAAAAACTTACAATCATTGCCTCAGCGGTTTTGTTGTCTCTTGGAATAACTTCTTCTGCCATTGCTAAAGACGGTACTTATGTAGCGAGCGAAGTTGGCCGTAATGGCTCAATCAAAGTCCAGGTCGTTATTAAAGACAGCAAAATTGCTTCAGTTAAAGTTTTAGATTGGTCGGAAACTCATCCGGTAGCTGATCAAACCAAGACAGAATTAATCCCGGAAATTGTTAAGTACCAGACTACCAACGTGAATAATATTTCCGGTGCAACATTATCTAGCTTTGCGATCAAAGGCGCAGTAAACAAATGCCTGAAAGAAGCCGGCTTAGACGTGAAGAACTTCAGCAAAGCAGCTCCAAAACCTGCAATGCACAACGAAACCATTACTGAGAATGTAGATGTAGTTATTGTTGGCGGCGGCGGTGCCGGCCTCTCTGCTGCAGTAACTGCCGGTAAAGCCGGTAAGAAAGTGGTTCTTGTTGAGAAAAACGGCTTCGTCGGCGGAAATACCTCTGTTTCCGGCGGCTGTTTCAATGTAGCAAATGTCCATCAAGAAAATATCAAAATGACTGAAGGACAGAAGAAGATCGTCGAAGGAATTCTTGCCGAAAAGGTCTTGAATCCTCTTCACGAAGAGCTTCTCAACAAGGTTAAGAAACAATGGGAAGAATATAATGCCTCCGGCTCCGACAAATTATTCGACTCCCCGGAACTGCACGCATTGCAAACCTGGAAATCAGGTGATAAAAAGGCCAATTTAGAGCTTGTGTACACGTTGACCCAAAATGTTCGTCCAATGATGGAAGAGCTTGCATCCATGGGTGTCAACTGGAACGGTAAAGCTAACCAATTTGTCGGAGCTCTTTGGCCTCGCACCCAACGTGCTACTAACTTCAAGTCCGGTGTCGGTTACGTTGATACTTTCTTAGAGTACATCAAGGCTAAGAAGCTTCCTGTACAAATTATTACCGCAACTGCAGCTAACGACCTAATCATCAAAGACGGTAGAGTTGCCGGCGTGCTCGCTAAAAATAAGAACGGTACACGCTATGTACTGAACGCAAAAGACGGTGTCCTTTTGGCTACCGGCGGGTTCAGTGCTAACGTTAAGATGCGCAACGAATACGACGAGTTATGGAATAAGAAACTTGGTCCATCTACTCCGTCCACCAACCTTCCTTCTGCAACAGGCGACGGTATTACATTGGCTAAGAAGGCCGGTGCAGGATTGACTCAAATGGGATGGATCCAGTTGTTCCCGGCAGGCGATCCAACTACAGGTGCAACCAGTTTCAAACTCGGCGAAAACTCATGCATTTACGTCAATAAAGACGGTAAGCGCTACGTAAATGAATCGGAACGCCGCGATGTCTTAGCAAAAGCCAACCTCGCTCAGCCCGGCGGTGTTTTCTATGTCATTTCTTCTGCTAAGCGCGCACTTGTCGACAAGGACGGAAGAAATGCCTACGGAGTTAAAGTTGAAGATATTTTGAATTCCGGAAAATCTTTCAAGGCAGATACTCTTGAAGAATTGGCGAAGAAAGCCGGAATTAATGGTAAGAACTTGGTTGCCACAGTCAAGAAGTGGAATGAATTCTGTGAAAAAGGCACCGGTGACGAAATGGGACGTCCAACCTGCATGGATGACCACCGCTTGAATGAAGGCGGCCCGTACTATGCCACACTGATGACTCCTTCCGTTCACCATACTATGGGCGGCGTTAAGATTAACACCAAAGCTCAAGTTTTAAATGACGCAGGCAATGTCATCCCGGGTCTCTACGCAGCCGGTGAAGTGACAGGCGGAGTGCACGGTACAAACCGTGTGGGATGCAACGCCGTTCCGGATGCATTGGTCTTCGGTCACATTGCTGCTAAAACAATGGCCGGTAAGTAAACCAACTCATTTCTAATTTTTAACTTAATCGGGCCCGCTTAGCGGGCCCTTTCAATGGAGGAAGATAAAAGAAAGATTCAGATCTCCGGTAAATCCTAATTTTTGGGCTTGGCATTTAGAACAACTTGTTGTCCTGCTGTACGCCCGAACACAATAGCATCGGCCAAGCCGTTCCCGCCGAGCCGATTTTTACCGTGAATTCCTCCCGTTACCGTTCCTGCTGCGAACAATCCTTCGATAGGTTTATTTTCTTTATCTAACACCTGAGCATTTTTATTTATTTTTAACCCGCCCTCCGTGTAATGCAGAGTCATACCAGCATAGGCTGCCCAAAAAGGCGGTTCCTTAATTTCAAGAGTTTGAGAAGTAATTTTCTTCCCGAGCCTATCGTTGCGGTTTCTTACTCCTTCGTTATATTCTTCAACTGTCTTTTCCAATACTTCCGGCTGCATGCCCAGCTTTTTAGCGAGTTCGCCAACGGAATCTGCGCGCCAAGCTTCGCCTCCCTCCAAAGCAAGAACTGCCTCTTTCTGTACAAGGATTCCTGCTTTTTTAAAACCTACTCCGTCTATCAAGGTATAGGCGTAGCCCTGAGGAAGAGCTATAACCGAATCACGTAATTCGTCCCTAGGGGCATCTTCTCTTATAAAGCGTTTTCCGTCATGATCCAGAAAAATAAAAGAAGAAACATCATTATGAAAACGTACTCGGTACTTTTTACCTTTAGGACAACCGGGCAGGCACTGAATGTATTCCATATCAACTAATTGAGCTCCAATTTTTTGGGCAGCCATCATGACTTCACCGGTACTGTAGGGCGTGTTATTGGTTGTGAGATCTGAAAGCCGAGGAGCAAATTGCTTTACTAACTCATTATTGGCCGCAAAACTTCCGGATGCAATTATTACGCCTTTGTCTGCTTTAAATTCATGCCTTCTGCCCTCGGTCTCAACGAGCACTCCCGTTACTCTGCCATTT